>JAWOEP010000279.1:0-4897 GCA_046482705.1 Desulfotignum sp. | reverse complement strand
AAAAAAGAACGGCTGTCCGTCAAACCCATCCAGGAGTATCATAAACAAAATGTCTGATTGTATGACCATCCCCTGCGGTGAACGGCCCAGGGATGAATGCGGCGTTTTCGGTCTTTACCAGCATCCGGAAGCCGCAAAAATCACCTATTTCGGCCTGTATGCCCTCCAGCACCGGGGCCAGGAAAGTGCCGGCATCTCTGTGAACCGGGGTATCAACGACAAGATATTTTCCCACAAAGGCATGGGCCTGGTACCGGAAATTTTCAACATGGATGACCTGGAGCGGATTGAAGGGGGATCTGCCATCGGTCATGTGCGGTACTCCACCACCGGGGATTCGGTACTGCTCAATGCCCAGCCCTTTGTGGTCAACCACCGCCACCGCTCCTATGCCCTGGCCCACAACGGCAACCTGGTGAATGCCCATATCCTGAGAAAGGAACTGGAGGAAAAGGGCTCTATTTTTCAGACCACCATGGATTCCGAGGTGTTTTTGCACCTGTTCATCAAGAACCTGGTGAAAGGTGATTATGAAAATGCCATTCTGAAAGCGGTTTCCAAAATTCAGGGGGCCTATTCCATGATCCTGCTCACCTGCAAAGGCGAGATCATCGGTATGAAAGATCCCAACGGGTTCCGGCCCCTGGCTTTGGGGAAGCTCAACGGCCATTATGTGCTGGCATCGGAAACCTGTGCCTTTGACCTGATCCAGGCGGAGTTCATCCGGGAACTGGATCCAGGGGAGATCATCATTATCAATGAGGAGGGCATCAAAAGCATCCGCCACCCGAAAGCAGCGCAGCACAAATCTTTGTGTATTTTCGAATATATCTATTTTGCCCGCCCCGATTCCACCATTGACGGCAAAAATGTCTATGAAATGCGCAAAAACCACGGCCAGCGCCTGGCCCGGGAAAGCCATGTGGATGCGGATCTGGTCATGCCGTTTCCGGATTCCGGCAACTATGCCGCCATCGGCTATGCCAGGGAATCAGGCATCCCTTTTGAAATGGGCATGATCCGAAACCATTATGTGGGCAGAAGCTTTATCCAGCCCACCCAGTCCATGAGAGATTTTAGCGTACGCATCAAGCTCAACCCGGTGCGGGAGCTGATCAAAGGCAAGGACATCATCATTATTGAAGATTCCATCATCCGGGGCACCACCGCCAAAACACGGGTAAAGGCCCTTCGGGAACTGGGGGTAAAGAAGGTGCACATGCGTATCTCCTGTCCGCCCCACAGGTTTCCCTGTTATTACGGCATTGACTTTTCCTCCAAAGGCGAGCTTATTGCGGCCCAGAAATCGGTAGATGAACTGCGGGATTATCTGGGACTGGATTCTCTGCATTATCTTTCCATTGAAGGCATGCTGGAGGCTTCCGGAGTTACAGACCCGGAGCATAATTTCTGCAAAGCCTGCTTTGATGGAAACTATCCCGTGCCTTTTGACCCCAAATTCACCAAGCAGTGCATGGGATAGATGATGCAAAAAAAGACTGTTGCCTTTTCCAAAGAATCTGCCAACCTTTTTTTTCATATCTTAACCCGGTGCAACCTGTCGTGTTCCCATTGCTATATCAACCCGGAACAGCACGGAAACAACACCCTTTCCATTGACACCATCCAGTGTTGGCTTGGCCTGTTCTCAAAAAAGGCTTCCCAGACCAACCTGATTTTTTTGGGGGGAGAACCCACCCTGCACAAGGATCTGCCGGCTGCTGTAAAAAAAGCGAAAAGCCTGGGATTTCATTCCATCACCATAGACACCAACGGGTTTCTTTTCCACGACATCCTGGAAAAAATCACCCCTGATGAGGTGGACGTCATATCCTTTTCCCTGGACGGGGCCACCTTAGCCACCAACGATGCCATCCGGGGGAAAGGCAGTTATGATGCTGTTCTCTCAGGCATACACCGGGCAAGAAAAAAAGGATTTGCCTGCGCCATGATCTATACTGTGTCGGACAAAAATCTGCACGAACTTTCCCTGATGCCGGATCTGCTAGCCTCCCTTGACATTGACCGGTTTTTCATCCAGGTTATCGGCATGCGGGGAAAATCCGCTGGAGCCGGGAAAAGAGGCCAGGTATCCAAAGACCTCTGGCTGTCGGTCATTCCACAAGTTGCAAAAATCATTGCAAAAACCGGTATCATTGTCACCTATCCCAAGGTGTTTCTGGATCCGGAGGAGACCTTTGCATGCGCCGGCATTGTGGCGGACAATTATTTTGTGTTTCCCAACGGCCGGGTGTACCGCTGCCCTTTGTGCGAAGATTATCCCCTGCATTCCTATACCATAGAGAACCACGCCCTTATACCATCGCCACCCATTAACGAAACCCATCTGTTTGATCTGACCATACCTGAAGGCTGTGTCATGAACAAAATCATCCAGCCGGGCAACCTGGATTATCTGGCAGACGGCAGACCAGCCCACAGAATCGCCTGCTGCATGCTCAAACAGGAGATACGTTCACAGCCTTAGCGGCTTGCGCCTCAGTTGCAAAAAAACAAAAAAATGATGAAGGACACCGGGACTGCAGGCATCGCACGTATTAGTATTTCTTTGTTTTTTTTCTGGATTTCTTCTTTTGGGCTTCCCCCGCCAGTATCATCTCCCTCAAGCTGGCCGAATCTGTAGGATCCACAAGAATTTGGGCATGTTCTTCCAGGGAGACAGGCACCATATGAATGGGTTTTTTGAGCAGGGCCTGGATCTTTGCCAGCAGGGGTTCTTCTTCCGGGCTGCAAAAAGAAAATGCCTCACCTTTGCGGGTGCCCCTGCCGGTACGGCCTACCCGGTGCACATAGTTTTCCGGGTCTTCGGGCAGATCATAATTGATAACATAGTCCAGATCCGGAACATCAATGCCCCTGGCCGACACATCCGTGGCAATGAGAATCTTGTATTCTCCGGCCTTGAACTTTGCCATTACCTGGTTCCGCTGTGCCTGGTCTTTGTCCCCATGGATGGTCACACACGCGATGCTGCTTCTTTCCAAAGCTCTGGCCACCCGTTCCACCCGGACCTTTGTCCTGACAAATACCATGATCCGCGCATCTTCATGATCCCTGACAAACCGGCGCAGAAAAAACCGCTTATCATCCATTGCCATCTTCATCATCCAGTGGGTGACATTTTTGGATACCGGGTCATCCGGAGAGATCTGGATTCGGATGGCCGAAGTTTTCACCTGGGAAAAAGCCAGTTTTTTGATCTCTTTGTCAATGGTTGCGGAAAAAAACAGGGTCTGGTGCCGTTGGGGCAGTTTTTTCTTGATGGCCTGGATATCTTTGATAAATCCCTGGTCCAGCATCCGGTCTGCTTCATCCAGCACCAGGGTGTTCACCCGGGACACGGCGACAGCCCCCTGGCTGATCAGATCGAACATCCGGCCCGGGGTGGCCACCAGGATATCAATGCCTTTTTTTAATTGTGCAATCTGCTGCGCCTGTTCCACTCCGCCGTAGATGCACAAAGGGATCACCCGGGTGTGACGGGACAGGGCAGAGAATACCGCCCCTATCTGGCCTGCCAGTTCCCGGGTGGGCACCATGATGATGCACTGGATCCCGGTTTTTTTCCCGGAACCCTTGGATTTATGGATCCGGTCAATCACCGGGATGGCAAAAGCAGCTGTTTTTCCGGTGCCGGTCTGGGCCACGGCCAGGACATCCTCGCCTTTGAGAATGGAAGGTATGGCCTTGTACTGGATATCGGTGGGCCGTTTATATCCGGCGGCTGCCAGGTTTTTTTTGATGATCCCGGTTATGGGGTAGGTGTCGAATTTCATGGGGGTTCTTTCATACATCCTGGGGTAAAAATCAATGGTAACTGTTCGTAAAATACAGCTAACTTGTTCAAAACGCAATAATCAAACTTAAGTTCTCAATTATACAGGTGTTTTGACCTGGTTTGTCCAATTTGTTCTTGACACTGCAATGGGAAGCAGGTAAGGTGATTAACTGTTTCAGGTGCTGCATATGCAGGTAAAAGGGAATCTTGTGAAAATCAGGAACGGACCCGCCGCTGTAACCGGGGATGAACGCCACACAACCACTGATGACAAACGGGAAGGGTGGTCAGTAAGCAGATCCGGGAGTCAGAAAACCTGCCTGAAAAGTTGATCGTTATACTTGCGAGGGCTTGGGTAGATCAACCTTATGCGGATAAAAACGGTTCCCATATCAGATATTTCTGGTATGGGTTTTTTAATGCCTCAGCAACAGGATGCACCATGTTCTCGAGTATACCGGCTGCCATACCCAAAGGGAAAACAGGATTTCTGGTGGTTCTGTTTTCCCTTCTGCTTTTGGGATCCATCCTGGTGTCTCTTTCCATGGGGTACATGGAAATTCCCCTCCAGGACATCCCGAAAATCGTTTTGGGAAAAGTCTTGGGGGCTGGTCATGATCCATCATCCATGCGGGCAACCCATGAAACAGTTCTGGTTGATATCCGCCTGCCCAGAATTTTAACCTGTGCTGCTGTGGGAGCCGCCCTTGCTGTTTCCGGGGTGCTTTTCCAGGGCATATTGTTGAATCCTCTGGCCGACCCCTATACCCTGGGGGTTTCTGCAGGGGCCGCATTCGGTGCCAGCATCGCTATTTTATTGAATCTTTCTGCCGCCTTTGTGTCGATTCCGGGATTTGCCTTTGCCGGGGCCTGCGCCACCCTGTTTTTTGTCTTGTTTTTGTCCTATTCCCCGGGCAGCCCGGGCGGTGGTTTGTCCTCCAGCAACCTTATTCTGTCAGGCATTATTGTTGCCGCCATCCTGTCGGCAGGGCTGAGTTTTCTGAAATTCATCGCCGATGAACAGGTGTCTGTGATTATTTTCTGGCTCATGGGCAGTTTTGCCTCCAAAACCTGGCCCCAGTTTCTGCTCGTGGCAGG
>JAWOEP010000138.1:0-7073 GCA_046482705.1 Desulfotignum sp. | reverse complement strand
CAGCCGGTACAGGGCCGCTTCCTGGCCCGGGTTTTCCCCGTACCGCAGCCCTTTTTCCACCCCGTCGATCACCCAGGACACCTTTTCGTAAAACAGGGTCTGGCGCTTATCACCGTCCACAAAGGCAATTTCCATGCAGGGGGTGAAATGGTCATCCATGATGGTTTTATACATCTGCTTGAGATCTTTGGCCATGGGTTATTCTCCCGGTGTATAGGATGATTGCAGTTCTGTTCCTGAAAGGCCGGACAGGTAGCCGGCAATGGCCGTGTCATAGGCAGCCGTATGCGCAAAGGCACGGCAGGCCAGGGCAAACCGGTCCGCCAGGGCCAGGGCACCCTGCCCTTCCCCAAGTTTTTTAAGGATGTCAGCATAAGCGGAGGGCTCCACCACCGGTGCCACCCGGATAAAGTTTTTGGCGGCAGCCCGGATCATGGTGGGGCCGCCGATGTCGATGTTGCCCCTGGCATTTTCCAGGGTGGCACCGACCCTGGCAATTGTCTCACTGAAGGGATAAAGATTGACCACCACCATATCAATGGACCGGGCGCCAGTACGTTCCAGGTCTTTCTGGTGGGCTGCATTATAGGTTTCGGTCAGCAGGCCCAGATATATTTTGAAATCCAGGGTTTTCACCAGACCGCCCTGGGTTTCCGGCTGGCCGGTATACTCTGATACCTGCCGCAGGTGGTGGGAGGCCCTGTCTCCTAAAATCTCTTTAATCCGCCCGAAGGTGCCGCCGGTGGACAGGATGACAATCTCCGGATTCAGGGCAATCATGCCCGGAATCAATGTTTCCAGACCGGATTTGTCAGACACGCTCACCAGCATGGTATTGATCTTCACCAGATCATCAATTTTTTCCACCACATTTTTTGTCATTATACCGTCCTTTCTCCAGTGTCTTGAAAATCGCAACTTGTTCATATCATGCAGGCATAGCTGCGTCAAGCTGTGAGGCAGCCTTCTGGAAGGAATCACATTTAGCCATCTTGGGCCATCCTGAATAATCTTTGTTTGAACCTTTGACGGGCACTGACACGTGTCAGGGGCCTGTGGGTCTCACCCGTCTGCCCCGTTTGACAGTGTGTGAGGCATGCTGCGCTAAACGGCAAAAACTGCGGGCAGGTATGTCCTCATACAGTTTGCCGCTCTTAACGCTTCGCATGCCTGACACACTGTAACAAACGCGGCAGAATGGGGTTCAACCCACAGGCCCCCGACACTGGACGGTGTAGACAGCGTTGAACACCTGTGAAACTTTGGTCCAGGGTCCTGCCTGCACACAGGGGGCGGGGTTTCAAACAGCTGCACAGGATGTGGTTACATGCGGTTATTCTGGCAGGTAGATTTTATTTTGACTTTTTGACCGGTATGGATGACAATAATGCAATGGAATTTACCCCGTTCAAAGGAGGGCGCCATGATTCCTGTGAAAATGAAAGAACTGATGCAGCATGCATTGCCTGACAGTGTGTGGCAGAACCGGCTGATCAAGGAGGGGCCGTTCCGGTTTATGGAGTTCAGTCCCCTGGATGTGGACCGGCTGCAGCGCTTAGGGATTAGGGTGGACCGTCTGGGTCCGAGACTGGTGACCTGCATGTGGGACGAAGACAGCCTTCTGGAAATCGGGGGATTTCTGGTGGTGGACAACCTGGCCATGGGGCAGCCCTCCATGGGCGGCACCCGGATGCTGCCGGACATCACCCCGGACATCATCCACAACCTGGCCCGGGGCATGACCCTGAAAAACGCGGCAGCAGACCTGCCTTTCGGAGGCGGAAAATCCGGCATTGTAAGACCGGACAGCATGACATCCGCTGACCGCCGGGATATCATCACCGGGTTCGGCCGGCTTTTGCGGCGGTACAGAAAAATTTATATCCCGGGTCCGGATGTGGGCACCAATGATGCGGACATGAAAATTTTCGCCATTGAGAACGGACTCAACAATGTGGTGTCCAAACCCGCAGACATGGGGGGAAACCGTATTGATGAGCTGGGCGGGGCCGCCAACGGGGTGGTGGTGGCATTTAAAACCCTTGTGGAACATCTGCCCCGCCTGGGCCAACTGCCCCAGTTCCGGCATCTGGATGTCCCAAAATCGGAAAACCTGTCTATTCTGATCCAGGGATTCGGTGCAGTAGGGGCCCATGTGGCCCGGATTTTCCATGAATATGATCCGGATACACCGCCGGTTATCAAGGGTATCAGTGATGCCACAGGCTTTTTGCTGAACCCTGACGGCCTGCCCTGGCAGCAGCTGTTTGGGATGTGGAAACAACATGGTGAAGTAAGCCGGCGCTATTTTCACGACTTCCTCCTCCACGGCACAGAAACCGCCGGGAACAAGACCATCTATTCCAACTGTGCCGACAACCTGCTCATGGAGTCCGCTTTCTGCCTGATACCGGCATCTCCGGTCTCCAACTACCTGGATGTGACCCCCTCCACCCGGCCTTCCATGACCGTGGACCGCATGGGCCAATGGCAGATGATTGTGGAAGGGGCCAACACCTATTCACCCAACCCGGCAAAAAAAGCGGAGCGGCGGCGTATGGAGCGGCATGTATACCGGGACAAAGGGGTGCTTATCGCCACCGACTACCTGGTCAACTCAGGTGGTGTAATCTATGCGGCCCACGAGCGCATGATCCCTACCCCGGACGACCTGCTGGTTCCCGGGAACATCCTGGGAAATGCCGAAGAAATTGAAGACTGGCTGCACCGAAACCAGGATGCGTTTGCGGAACTTGCGGAAATCCGGCGCACGGCAGCCGTAAAAAAACTGGAAACCGTTATCCGCCGCAATATGGAAGAACTCATTGACGGTCTGTGCCGCGATGCAGACAGCCTGCCCTGTGAGATTGCCGAAAAAATCAGCGTCCGGCGCATCGCATCCATGGAAAAAGCCAAAACCGCAAGGGATGTCATGGAAGATGCCCCCACCATCGGCGTGGACAAACAGATCACCGATGCGGCAAAACTGCTGGTCAAATCCCCGGTATCCATTGTCAATGTGGTTTCGGAAAAAGGAAAGCTCATCGGCATTGTCACCAACTGGGACATCACCAGTGCCATGGCATCCCACCTGCCCATGGATGCCCCCCTGACCCGGGTGATGACCGCTGATGTGATATTTGCAGAACCGGACACCCCTGTCCTTGACTGTGTCAGGATTCTGGAAAACCATGAAATATCGGCCATGCCCATTGTGGAAAACAACCAGGTAAAGGGGGTTATCTCCGGGGATATCCTGGCAAAAAGAACCCTGTTCCGGCTGCTTCAGACCATGGATTAAAAGGGATACGCCTGCTGCATGCGCCTGTTTCTCATCATTTGTGCCCAGTTTTTTTCCGGTTCCATCTGGTTTGCCGCCAATGCCGCCTTTCTGGGTCAGAAATTTCTATTGTCTGCCGTCCAGGCCGGGTTTATTGCCGGCACCCTGTGTTTTGCATTCCTGAACCTGTCTGACCGGTTCTCTCCGGCCCGGCTTTTTTTTGCCTGTTCCATTGCAGGGGCTGTCTGCAATCTGGCCGGTGTATTGGTGCCTTCCTCCCCGGAAATGCTTCTGGTATCCCGATTTTTATGCGGCATGGCCCTGGCAGGCATCTATCCTGTGGGCATGAAAATTGCCGCTTCCTGGTACCCGAAAACCCTGGGCAGGGCACTGGGCTTTCTGGTGGGTGCCCTGGTTCTTGCATCCGGATTTCCTTATCTGATCAAGGCCATTGCCTGGCAGGGAGACCCGGGCCTGATCCTGTGGGTCACCAGCAGTCTGTGCCTGGCCGGGGGTTTGATCCAGGTTGTTTTTGTGGGGGATGGACCTTTTCTGCCCAAAGGATCCCCGTTCAATCCCGGCGTGGTGCGGCATCTGTTTTCCCATCCCCGGTTCCGGGCATCCGCTCTGGGATATTTCGGCCATATGTGGGAGCTGTATGCGGTGTGGGCGGCAGTGCCCCTGCTGTTTACCGTGATGGTGCCGGCCCGGGCCGATGCCTGGGCTTTCGGTTTTTTTGCAGCCGGGTTTTTCGGGTGCGCAGCCGGGGGCATGCTCTCCCTGCAATGGGGCAGCCGGGCCGTTGCCGGTGGGGCACTGATGGTATCCGCACTCTGCTGTCTAATCTCCCCGGCCATCCTTTACCTGCCCCGGCCCCTGGGCCTGGCCCTGATTCTTTTGTGGGGCCTGGCAGTGGTGACAGATTCGCCCCAGTTCTCCTCTCTCAACGCACGGTTTGCCCCCCGGGGGTATGTGGGATCAGCCTTGACCCTCGTCAACTGCATCGGATTTTCCATCACCATTTTTTCCATTGAACTGGTGACCTTCTGGATCCAGCACCTGGGCATTGAAACCGCATTCCTCCTTCTGGCCCCTGGCCCAATTCTGGGGTGGATCTGGCTGAACAAAAAAATCCCTGGTTGAGTTTTGAAAAAAAATTGCGTATGGTTGATACCATAACAGCTGCCGGCACAATACACTGATATTTTCATCTTCTTTCAAGGAGGTTTTCATGCCATCTGATGTCTTTTTCATGGACCTGACCGCCACATCCCGGGAAAACCTGCCGGACAAACTGGGCCGGCTCATCAACAAAGCCGGGATCAAAAAGATTCTCGGCAAAAAAGATCATACTGCAATAAAGATCCACTTCGGTGAAAAGGGCAATACCGCCTATATCCGGCCGGTATTCATCCGGAAAATCATCGAGACCATCAAGAAAACCGGGGCAATGCCCTTTCTTACCGATGCCAACACCCTGTATGTGGGCACCCGGTGCAATGCGGTCTCCCATATCAAAACCGCCATTGAAAACGGATTTGCCTTCTCCTCCATGGACAATACCCCCATCATCATTGCGGACGGGCTTTTCGGCAAGAGTGAAACCCCGGTGACCGTGGACACAAAAAACTGCGGCCAGGTGTATATCGGATCTGAAATCGTCCATGCCACTGCCCTGGTATCGGTGGCCCATTTCAAGGGGCATGAACTGAGCGGGTTCGGCGGCACCATTAAAAATGTGGGCATGGGATCAGCTTCGCGCAGAGGCAAACTGGACCAGCACTCCAATGTATCCCCCAAAATCAAGCGCAAAACCTGTATCGGATGCGGGGAATGTGCGGCCCACTGCCCGGGAGAGGCTATTTTCCTGGAAGACAAAAAAGCCTATATTACCAAGGAAAAATGCATCGGCTGCGCCGAATGTATTGTCCGGTGTCCCACCGGTTCCATTACCATCAACTGGAACCAGACCATCCCGGTTTTCATGGAGAAAATGGTGGAATATACTTACGGGGTCTTGAAAAACAAGCAGAACAAAGCCCTGTTCATCAATTTCATCACCGACATCGCCCCCAAATGCGACTGCCTGTCCTATACCGAATCCCCCATTGTCAACAATATCGGGGTGGTGGCCTCCCTGGACCCGGTGGCCATCGACCAGGCCAGTGTGGACCTGGTGAACCAGCAGCAGGGACTTTCCCACACTGCCCTGAAAACCGGCCTGGCCCCGGGGGAAGACAAATTCAGGGGCTTGTATCCGGATGTGGACTGGTCACACCAGCTGGCCTATGCCGAAGAGATCGGCCTGGGAACCAGGGATTACAAACTAGTGACACTCAAGACCCTGGCCTATAAGAAATCCTGATACCTGTGATGTCAGGATTTGAATTTTGACATGTCATATTTTTCAGCGATTGGCCTGCGCTCTTTTTCGGGGAGAGATTTCATGTATCTGTTCCAGCCGGGGCACCAGCCTGCATGCCACCGCCATATCCGCCCCAGAAGTGATTTTGGATTGTCATCATATTTTTTCCGAAAACGGCAGGTGCCGCAATTGTGTTGTGCCATGTACATTCTCCTTGTCTTCTGATCACCACACCGGATGAGCGGTAACACCGCAGCAAAACGGAGCAGATCGAACCCTCTGAATTTATTTGTCCATTTTTTTGAATAATTGATCTATTGTTTTCATCGGTAAAAACATACGAATACGGCCATTATGTTCACATAATATTTCAAAGCCATATTTGGCATAAAAACTTTGTGCTGAGTCAGTTAGACAGTCAACAATTATCGCATATGCCGGCATGTATGAGTTTACCTCCCGCAAATATTCCAAAGCCTTTATCATGGTAACCTTACCTAAACCACGGCCCTGAAATTCCTTGTGAACACCCAGTTGGGCCAATAAAAACACAGGAACAGGATAGCGCGGTAACTTTTTTGCCAGACTTGCAGGTAAAGTGTCACGGCGAATTGCGCCTGGCGTTACGGTGTAAAATGCGGAAATCGGAAATTTCTGGTTTGGCAATGGAATTCTTGCAGGTAAAACCATGGTTCGGCTGAGGCCTGCTTTCATATGTTTTGCTGCCTGGGTTCTGATAAACGTGTTGAGTTCAAGCTCTCCACAATCAAAAGATGTTCTATCATGTATGGATTTGTTCAACTCATTGAAATGTTTATATCCACCCATTTAAAAACAGTTTTTTTTAGTAAAATTAGCAGCTTCCATTAAAGCATCATTGGGTTTTTTTGCCTTTTCACAAGCCGTTATGAACTGGTCAAAAATATTATCTTCAACAACCATCGTCTCATATTGCGCAATAATCTGGGTTGCATCTTCATCCATTAATCTGACCACATATTCCGTGAGACTTTTTAAGCCTAAAAGAGCCGCTGCTTTTTCCGCTCTGGCTTTTATGTCTTCATCAAGCCTTATATCCAAACGTGCCGTTGCCATAACAATCTCCTTTTGTACGGATTTATTCCGGCTTTTTTTCAAAAATAACACCGCAACATGGAAACTGCAACATAAAATGAACACAAGTCCTGGAAAAATTTCAACTTTCTGCCCTATAGAACATGCCATGACAGAAGCTGCCTCCCTGTTTCCCGCTGCCATCAACGGCTAGTGCCGGGCGGTGACTGTGGGTCGAATCCCATTCTGACGTGTTTGCTACAGGGAGTTGGGCATGCGAAGCGTTAAGAACGGTGAACTGTTTGAGGACATACCTGCCCGCAGTTTTCACCGTTTAGCGCAGCATGCCCTACTCCCTGTCAAACAAAGGAAGAG
>JAWOEP010000407.1:0-8662 GCA_046482705.1 Desulfotignum sp. | reverse complement strand
AAAGCATTTTGCTGTCAGCGTACAAAAACAAAAAGGCCCGGAAACATCCCGAGCCTTTTTGTTCTTTGAATTTATTTCATATGCTTGATTTTAATTCATCCAGATAATCTGACCAAGCCTGCATCATTTTTTTTCGTTCTGATAAGAAGACAGCGTGATTATATGCGCCTCGTACAGAATTACTATCAGAGTGTGTCAACTGCTTTTCTATTATTTGTGAATCCCAGCCTTTTTCATGCAAGAGCGTGGATGCCATGCCTCTAAATCCATGACCAGTCATTTCTTCTTTCGGAAAGCCCATATTCATGGCTGAAATTTCCTTGGTGGCTGTGCTTTGTATTGTTGCTGTTGATGCCGTCGACAGATCCGGGATGCTGAGCTCAAAATGAGTTGAACTGTTCCAAAATGGCCACGGACAGAAAAAAGTGGTGGGCAATACCCTGCCAAGTTTAAGATTATTCAACCAGCGGAGCAGATTCACCGGATCAGGTTCTTTTTTTGAGCCGGGTTTTTATTTCTGGACAGACCTTTTTTTAATCACATTTTCTTTGTGCCATAGATGGTAACATTGATAATGGCACATGATGGTGGAAATATTGGCCATAAACCTGACCGTTTTTTTGTGCCTGTGGGAGATCCCGGCAAAAGCCATTGCAAACCCCAAAACCACATTAAAAACTCCGTTAAATTTGATATTTGGAAAACATGAAAACCCTGAGAATTGGCGCGCCTGGCAGGATTCGAACCTGCGGCCTACGGATTAGAAGTCCGTTGCTCTATCCAGCTGAGCTACAGGCGCAACAGATGGACTTTTTAACAGAAAGCCCGCAAAAAGTCCAGCAAAAAAATATCAGGAATTCGGGATTTTGAATAATTTATTCCTTTAATACACACCATGATAATGGTATAATCATTTTTTTATACATTATTTTCTTTTTGAAGGTTCCTTGAATGAAAAACGACATAGACCAGAGCTATTCCGATACAGATAAAAAACGGTTAACCAAAAAAGATTTTCTGCTGCCGGTGCCAAAGGCCAGGGCCTCCAATTCAAAAGCCCTGGTAAAATCAGATCCCATCCAGAGCTACCTGAATGAGATCAACCGGTACAAGCTGCTGAACCGGGAGGAGGAAATTGAACTGGGCACGCGCATCCAGGAGGAAGGGGATCAGGAAGCCGCCTATATCATGACCACCTCCAATCTGCGGCTGGTGGTGAAAATCGCCCTGGAATTCCAGCGGATATGGATGCAGAACCTGCTGGATCTGATCCAGGAAGGCAACATCGGCCTTGTTCAGGCAGTCAAGAAGTTCAATCCCTATAAAAATGTGAAGTTCTCCTATTATGCTTCATTCTGGATCAAGGCCTACATCCTCAAGTTCATCATGGACAACTGGCGCATGGTCAAGATCGGGACCACCCAGGGCCAGCGCAAACTGTTTTTCCGTTTGAAAAAAGAAAAGCAGCTGCTCATCGAGCAGGGATTCGACCCCAAGCCCAAACTTTTGTCCGAACGCCTGGGGGTATCTGAAAAAGAAGTGATGGACATGGACCAGCGTCTGGCCAACTGGGATCTGTCCCTGGACGAACCCTTAAAGAACGATTCCAATACCGAGCGCATCGAATTCATCAATACGGAATCAGATTCCTCTGAAGACCAGATGGCAAAAAAAGAAATTGAAGACATTCTGCACACCAAGGTCAAAGATTTTAAAACCACCCTCAATGACAGGGAACTGGTAATTTTTGAACGCCGGATTTTTTCCGATTCTCCCCAGACCCTCCAGGAGATCGGTGAAGAATATGATATATCCAGAGAGCGGGTACGGCAGATTGAAAACAATATTTTGAAAAAAATGAAAACCTTCTTTAAAAAAGACATGCCGGATTTCGACATGTATGATCACAGCCAATAAAATGACAAAACATACAACAGCCCGTTCCATGATAAAAGTGGTTGTCCACATATGCATACTGACAGCGGTTTTTTGCTTTTCAGGATGCAGCCGGATCGACCCGGAACCTGTGACACAGGCACCGGCAGATGCACTGCCTGACAGGGAATCCAAAAGTGAGCCCGAATCCGAACCGCCCCTTTCTGCGCGGTATTATTATCTGACATATCTGATGGCGCAACAGCAGGACCGGCCGGACCAGGCTGCAGCCCTTCTTGAAAAAGCCGTTGCGCAAGATCCGGATGCCGCATTTTTGCAGCGGGAGCAGGTCCGGCTGGCGCTTGAAACAGGCCGGGAAGAAAAAGCAGTGGCCCTGGCAGAGGCACTGGCCGAGCGTGATCCGGATGACGTGGATAACCTGCTCATGCTGGTGCACCTGAAAAAAGACAGCATGGAACAAAACCGGCTGCTTTCTTTGCTGCACCGGATCCTGGAACTGGACCCCGAAAACAAGGAAACCTATCTGCGCCTTGGCAGAATTTTCATGGAAAACCAGCAGTATGCCCGGGCCCTGGAAGTGTTTTCCCGAATGGTGACCCACCTGCCCCGCTATTATGTGGCCCATTTTTATCTGGGGGAAGCCCATCTTCTTTCTGAAAATTATACTGCGGCAAAACAGGCGTTTTTACAAACCATAGAACTGGAGCCGGAGCTGGTGGAGCCCCGGTTCAGGCTCATTGATATTCTCCGGCAGCAAAAGGATGATATCGACCATGAAAAAATGCTGGCTGTTTATGAAGAAATCCTGGAGATTGAACCGGAAAACACCCGTGCACTGCTGGAAACAGCGTTGATCTACCACAAAACAGGACAAACCGACAAGGCCGTCTACCTGTTCACCGACCTTGGAGAGCAGGCATCCACCAACTCCCGGCTGGTGATGACAGCGGTGGACACCTTTATTTCCCGAAAACGGTATGAAGATGCAGTCATTGTTTTTTCCGAAATGCGCAAGGCAGACCCGGACAATGACAACCTCAATTTTTTCCTGGGCATGGCCCATGAATCCAGCAAAAATCCGGAGCAGGCCATCCATCATTATCTCAAGGTATCGCCTGCCCATCCCCAGTACAAAAAAACCCTTTTGACCATTGGATTTTTATACCGGGAAACGGGCAAAGGGGAAAAAGCGGTGGCTTTTCTTGAGGAACACCACGAAAAAAAACCCGAAGATATTGATATCATTTCCTATCTTTCTGCGTTTTATGAGCAGCAGGGCCGCCTGGAAAAAGCCATGGACCTGCTGGAAAAAGGGCTGTCAGATGCGCCGGAAAACACCTCTCTGCTGTTCCGGCTCGGGGCAATCCAGGACAAGGCTGGACAAAAGGATGCATGCATTGCCACCATGAAAAAAATCATTGCGCTTGATCCGGATGATGCCTCCGCCCTCAATTATCTGGGGTATACCTATGCTGATCTGGGCATCCATCTGGACCAGGCCCATGATCTGATCAAAAAAGCTTTGGAAATCAAACCGGATGATGCCTATATCACCGACAGCCTGGGCTGGGTCTATTTCAAACAAAAAGAATATGAAAAAGCGGTCTTTTATCTGAAAAAGGCTGCTGACATGACAGGGTATGAAACCATTATCGCCAGCCACCTGGCAGATGCCTATGTCAAAACCGGCCGGTTGTCCAAAGCCCTGACCGTGTATCACAGGGCCGTGGCCAATGCCAAAAAAGATGATGCCGATCTGGTGCAGGAGCTGAAGACAAAAATCAAAAAACTTGAACAGCAGGGAATTACCCCGGCTGTCCCTGAAACCCGGCAGTCCCCGGAATGAAACCTGTCCACACCCTGTTGTTCATTTTCCTGGCTTGCGCCGTCTGTCTGGGCGGATGCGCCATGCCGCGGCCCCGGACCGATCCCGGTCTGGACCGGGCAGCCGGGGAGTCTGCCGCCCGGTTACGGGCCTGGAACCAGGATATTACATCCAGCAAGGGAACCGCAGGGGTGCGCCTGGAAACATCAACCGGGGTGCAGACATACCAGATGGCCTGGGCCGCCCGGGCCCCGGACCGGGTGCGCATCACCTTTACCGTCTCCGGACATCCTGTGGAAACCGTGGTGGCAGACGGCACCCGGGTAACCTTCATATCCCATACAGGCCGGCACAAACCCCATACCCCGGCATCAAACGACCCGGACCTGGAACCCTACACCCGGGTGCCGGTAAGGCTGTCGGATTTGATCACCCTGCTGCTGGGGCAGATCCCTGTCAAAAAATTCGATGATGCCTGGTTTCCGTCCCGGGACCGGTTTCAGATCCGGCTGGGCAGAAAATTCAGCTCCCTTTCCCAGGAGCTGGTTCTGCAAACCGATGATACCATAAAGGTTCTGCGGCTGCTGGACAAAGAGGGTGATGCCCGGTATGAAATCAACTTTCATGCCTTTGACACCATAGGGGCATACACCATTCCGGTCCATATGACCATCTTCAGTGAAAAACTTCTCAAAGCCCATATCCGCATCAAAAGGTTCCTGCCCAACATACCGGTGGAAGATTCTGTTTTCCGGTTGACACAAACCGGATCATGACAATAATAGGGGGTGGTTTCACCCGCAATTCTTATACCAATTATGCACTTCTCAAAAGGAGATACACAATACTAATGATTCATGACAGTGTAGACAAGGCCAAAAAACCCCAGGGATGCCCGTCATCCCAGGGAAATGACATGGCCGCAAAACAACAGGAACAGCAGGCCATGATCAAGGCATCTCTGGCCAGAATCAAACACAAAATTTTCGTGCTCTCAGGCAAGGGCGGTGTAGGCAAAAGCAGTGTATCCGCCAACCTGGCAGCGGTGCTGTCCAAAAAAGGATACAAGACCGGGCTCATGGATGTGGATGTGCACGGACCGTCCATTGCCCAGATGCTGGGTCTCACCGAACTGCTGGATATCACCCCCGACCAGCAGCGCCTTATTCCCAAACAGGTCAATGACAACCTCAAGGTGGTGTCTGTCCAGGCATTGATGCAGGACAAGGACCAGGCCATTATCTGGCGGGGACCTGCCAAGGCCGGCATGATCCAGCAGTTTGTGGGCATGGTGGACTGGGGTGAGCTGGATTTTCTGATCATCGATGCCCCCCCCGGCACCGGTGATGAACCCCTCACCGTTGTCCAGACCATTCCCGAAGCTTTGGGTGTGATTGTGACCACCCCCCAGGAGGTGGCCCTGGCTGACATCAGAAAATCCATATCCTTCTGCAAGACCGTCAGACTCAAAACCCTGGGAATTGTGGAAAACATGTCCGGATTCAAATGCCCCCACTGCAACGAGCCCATTGAACTGTTCATGCACGGGGGCGGAGAAAAAACCGCCAGGGAACAGGGACTTGCCTTTCTGGGATCCATTCCCTTTGACACCGATGTGGTGGCATCCGGGGACCAGGGGGTTCCCCTCATGTTCCAGGACAAGGAAACCCCGTTTACCAAAGCCTTTGACAAGGTGGTGGACAACATCGTTAAACAGCTGTAGATGAAAGCTGTTAGCTGTTAGCTGTTAGCTGTTAGCTGTTAGCTTTTAGCTGTTAGCTAAGTACTGATGGCTTTTATATTAAATGCCGTTCATCCGGATGATGTCCGCCTCTGCTAACCGCCTGAATTCAGATGACAGGATTGCTTTGTGGATGACCGCCTGAAAAAAGCCAGGGACCTGCAGCGTATCCTGAACCGCAGGGAACAGGAAACACTGCACGCCCTGGCATGTCTTTCCCGGTCCGCTGCCCGGCGGCATCCGGAAAAACTGGCACACAATGAATACCGCCAGGCCTTCAGCCAGGATGCGGACAGGATACTCAACTCCCTGGCCTTTACCCGGTACATTGACAAAACCCAGGTATTTTCCCTGATCCGAAACGACCATCTCACCCACCGGGTCCTGCATGTACAGCTGTTGTCCCGGGTGGCCAGAACCATCGGCCGGTACCTGGGGCTCAACCAGGACCTGATCGAAGCGGCCAGCCTGGGCCATGACATCGGCCATCCCCCCTTCGGCCACGACGGGGAACGGTTTTTATCCAGATTGACCCATGCAGGCGGGGCCGGCTATTTTCACCACAATGTCCAGAGCCTCCAGTTTCTGGATAAAATTGAGCGCAAAGGCAGCGGGTGGAACCTGAGCCTCCAGACCCTGGATGCCATTTTGTGCCATGACGGAGAAACCCATACCCGGCAGCTGGCACCCCATGAACAGCGGACCTTTACCGATCTGGACCACATGATCGCATCGTTTCACAGAAAAGAACAGGCAGGCTTTGCTCCCATGACCCTGGAAGGGTGCGTGGTGCGCATGGCCGACACCATCAGCTACATCGGCCGGGACCTGGAGGACGGCATCCGCCTGGGAGTGGTAAAACGCGGCCAGATCCCGGAACTGTGCCGCAAAACCCTGGGCAGCACCAACGGCACCATTGTGTTCACCCTGGTGACCGATCTCATCGCCACCAGCCTGGACCAGCCCTTTGTGGGATTTTCAGAAGAAACCGGCCAGGCCCTGCAGGCACTCAAGGATTTCAATTACACCCGTATATACAAGAACCCGGCCATCAAGCGGCATATAGGATCCATCGGCACCATATATGAACACCTGTTCTGCCGATACCTGGATGACCTGGAAAAAGAAAACCGGTCATCTGCCATATTTACCCGGTTTCTGGCGGACATGTCCGACACCTACTGCCAGACCCATTCGCCCCCCCAGATGGTGCGGGATTTCATATCCGGCATGACAGATTCCTATTTTATCCGCCAGGCCCCTGCGCATATGCGGCCGACACCGGTGGACCATGTTTGAAGACCGCCGCATTTACCGGCAGCAGCAAAGAAAAAAAGGGCTGGTCTCCTTTGAAGTCACAGTACAGGAAACCAACCTGCACATCCAGGCGGATGCCGGCCTGCAGGCAGATATCGACCTGTCCGGACAGGCTGTCCAGGCGGTGCAGCAGTGCCGAAGACTGATAGAAGACCATATCCGGAAATATCCTGCATTTGCCCGCTCCCTGGTGCCCATGCAGGTCCCGGACACAGCGGCACCGATCATCCGGGATATGGCACAGGCGGCAGATGCCGCCCGGGTAGGGCCCATGGCAGCGGTGGCAGGGGCGGTGGCCGAATATACAGGGCAGCACCTGCTGTCTTTTTCCCCAGAGGTTATCGTGGAAAACGGGGGCGATATTTTTATCTGCTCAAACACGGACACCGTGCTCACCATTTTTGCCGGCACCTCCCCTTTGAGTATGACCACGGGCATACAGGTGCCCAGACAGGAAAATGCCTTCGGGGTATGCACCTCATCAGGCACATTCGGGCATTCCACAAGCTTTGGCAAGGCAGATGCGGTCATGGTCATGGCCCGCTCCTGCATGCTGGCGGATGCGGCAGCCACGGCCCTGGCCAACCAGGTAAACACCGCTGATGACATCTCCGCAATTCTGGAAAAAGGCAGGCAGATTCCAGGCATCCAGGGACTGGTGATCATCGTGGGTGCACAGATCGGGCTGTGGGGGAGCCTGAAGCTGGTGCGGGTCTGAATATTTGCTATAGCAGCATGCGCCTCTACGGGGAGCCCCTGGTGGTGTCCTGTGAACGGACCGTCAGCGTCGGAGGGGGCCTGGTAAAAGATGCCGGCATGGTGTTCAACCAGAGGACGGGATGCCGCACTTCATTGTTCGTATGTAAACCGGCCCCCTCGGGCCGGGCACAGGACACCACCAGGGGCGGGCCCCGGGACAGCGTGCTGCACAGAGCGATCGAAAGCCCGGCATGCTTATGGCAAATATCCAGATCTTCCCATCCCTGCCTGTCTGTGCTATGGTGCGTGATCAAACACTACCTGAATTTCCGGAGACCTATGGACCCGCTTTTTGAAGAACTGGATTGTCAGCAGACCCGACTGGGGGAATTGAGCCTGAGACGGCGGCGCCTGCTGCAGCTGGAAGGCACAACGATTTACGAGGTAAAGCTGGGGGACCATTTTCTGATGTCCAGCCTTTTCCATGAGGCGGAAACCAAAATGGCGGAGATCAGCCTGGCCCTGGCAACCAAACCCCACCTGAATGTAGTGGTGGGGGGACTGGGCCTGGGATATACCGCTGCCGCCGCCCTGGCAGATCCGCGGGTAAGCTCCCTGGTGGTGGTGGAATATCTGGCACCGGTGATCAGCTGGCACAAAAAAAAGCTGGTGCCCCTGGGAAACCATCTGTCGTCAGACCCCCGATGCCGGATGATCCATGATGATTTTTTCGCCCGGAGCCGGGATGCTGACCAGGGATTTGATCCGGACTTTCCCGAAAAAAAACAGGACATCATTCTTCTGGACATCGACCATACCCCCAACCGGCTCCTGCACCGGACCAATGCCCGGTTTTATACACCCGAAGGCCTGAGGGAACTGGCCGGGCACCTGACCCCGGGCGGGGTGTTCGCCCTGTGGTCCGATGATCCGCCGGAAAAAGCGTTCACAGTTTTGCTGGAAACCGTGTTCCCAGAAGTTCATGCCCACACCGTCTGTTTCAAAAATCCGTTCACCGGTGGTACGGCTGAAAACGCCACACCAATGTGGTCACGGGACGCTTTGATCTGCTGATCATGGTTCTGTTTAAAAAAGGATTCGGACTGTTGGAGTTCTACACCGAGGAAATTGCCAGGATCCACGGTGTCCGGTCCGTGGAAACCTTTGTTGTGTACAAGTCTTAC
>JAWOEP010000461.1:0-5639 GCA_046482705.1 Desulfotignum sp. | reverse complement strand
GCCCGGGCCTTTTCCGCGATCATGTCCACATTGGCTGTCAGACGATTCAATAAAAATCACTTCAAGGATATAATCTGAAATCTTTTGTGGCGGTTCATGGTTTCGTACGCTCCTTTCGTTTACAGGAAAACACCCATATCAGCCGGCCGGGATCACTGACTCATCTGGATGCGCTATAAAAGCCAAGGGGTGAAAAATACATGATTGCACCAATTGGAAACCAAAAGCTTTTTTCATATAATAAATTGAGATTTCAACTGCGGCTGCAGAAAAACTGTAAAAAAAATAGCTGTCACTGCACGCTGCCCGAAAGCATTGAAAAGAGAGATATAAATGAAAAAATTGGTTGTGTTTTTATCTATCCTGGTATTCCTGGTCACTGGTGACACAGTTGTCAGCAATGAATTCCTGGACCGATTCAAGGATGAGGTGCACCGGTTTACCCTGGACAACGGCATGACATTTCTGGTGGTGGCACGTAACCAGGCACCGGTTGTCAGTTTTGTTACGCTGGTGGATACAGGCAGCGTGGATGAACCTGCCGGACATACCGGCATTGCCCATTTCCTTGAACACATGGCCTTCAAGGGCACCCCCCGGATCGGCACACACAACTGGGACAAAGAAAAAACCGTATTAAAAAAACTGGATCAGGCTTACAGGGAACTGATTATGGCCAGATACAAATCAGACAGGGATACCCAGCCCGACATCGACAACCGCCGCCGGGAATTTGAACGCCTGCGCAAAAAAGCGGAACAATATGTTGATCCCAATGCCTATGCCCGGCTGCTGCAGCAAAACGGTGCCGCTGACCTGAATGCCGCCACCGGCAGAGATTATACCATGTATTTCTGCAGCCTGCCGGCAAAAAATACTGCACTGTGGTTCCGGCTGGAATCCGATCGCCTGGCCAATCCGGTTTTCAGACAATTTTATACCGAAAAACAGGTGGTGCTGGAAGAGCGGCGGATGCGGGTTGATTCCGATCCCACCGGGCGGCTGTTCGAAGAGTTTCTGGCCACCGCGTTCATGGCCCATCCCTATGGAGCGCCCACCATCGGCTGGGCCTCGGACATCATTACCACCACCAGGGAAGACATGGAACGTTTTTACAAACGCCATTATACACCGGCCAACATGACCGTTGCCGTGGTAGGAGATGTCACCCCGGACCTGGTCCGCAACCTGGCCGACACCCATTTCAGCGCCATGGAAAAAAAAGAGACAGAGATCACGTTCATCACCAGAGAGCCGGAACAGGACAGCTTGAGAACAGTTACCCGGAAAGGTTCCAACCAACCGGTATATGTGGAAGGATACCATACTGTGGATTCTGTGCACAAAGACGCGCCCGCCCTTGACATTCTTGCCGACATTCTGGCCAGGGGCAGGCTGTCGCGGCTGTACCGGCAGCTGGTGGTGCAAAAAGGCCTGGCACATTCCGTCCATGTATTTAACGGGTTTCCCGGGGACAAATATCCGGGCCTGCTGGTGGTGTATGCGATTCCACGTCAAAACGTTTCTCTGAACAATCTGTCAGATGCCCTGCATGAGGAACTGGTAAAAATCACCCGCAACAAAGTGACCCAAAAAGAACTGGAACGGGCCAAGACCCGGTCCCGGGCAGATCTGATCCGCAGTTTGAAAACCAATCTCGGACTGGCCCAAAAACTGGCAGCAGCAGATGCCCGGCCGGGTGGATGGGGCCGGATGTTTACAAACCTGGAAAAACTGCAGCAGGTGACAGCGGAAGAGGTGCGCACCGCTGCCCGTACCTATTTGACATCAGACAACCGGACCACCGCACGTCTCGAGTTGCAAAAGACCGACAAAGGAGACCAATAATGGTGCTTAATATCCTGAAAACTGTCCTGGTGGCCGGCATGATCCTGGGGTTTACAGCAGCTGCAGCCCGGGAAGACACCCGGGGCACATCTTCACCGGAGGAGGAGCTTAAAACCCCATCCATATCCTGGCCGGAGCCCCGGGTAGATACTTTCACCCTGGACAACAAGATTACCTTTTATCTTATCAGGGACAACACCCTTCCCCTTGTTCACATCCGTGTCATGGTTCGGGCCGGCGGTTTTCTGGAGCCAAAAGACAAAACCGGACTGGCTGAAATTACCGCAGAGGTGATGCGGACAGGCGGCACCCAAAAATATCCCCATGACGAATTGAACGCGCTTCTGGCTGACAGGGCCGCTGAAATCAGCATGGACTTTGATTTTATTTCAGGATCGGCAAAAATGGAAATTTTAAGCAGTGATCTGTCTCAACTGCTTCCGGTCTTTGTCGATCTGCTGAAACAGCCCGCCTTTCCGGAAGACAAAATCACCCTGGCCAAACAACAGCTGACAACCCGCATTTCCCGCCGGAACGACAGACAGGCAGGCATTGCCCGCCGGACCTTTGAACAGCTCATATACGGACAGGATTCCATATTTGCCAGGGAACCGGAATATGAAACAGTGGCCAAAATCAACCGGGCGGATCTGCTGCGCTTCCACAAGCGGGCGTACCAGGGAGCCAATCTGATTGTGGGTATTGCAGGTGATTTTGACCCAGATAATATCCATTCGCTTCTCAAAAAAGAATTTTCAGCATTTGCAGCCGGCGAGAAAACAGATATCACGCTTCCTTCTGTTGATGTACAAAAGCAGACATCCCTGTATGTGGTCAACAAATCCGACGTAAACCAGAGTTACATTATGGTGGGTCACTTGGGGGGCCGACGGATGAATCCCGACTATCCCGCACTGCAGGTAATGAACCAGATACTGGGAGGCGGGTTTTCCGGACGTCTGTTTCAAACCATCCGTACCAGGATGGGACTGGCCTATTCCGTATCCGGAAGCTATGACTCCCGGTTTTTTTATCCGGGCACCTTTCATATCGCATTGACCACAAAAACCCCGGCCAGCCGCAAAGCGGTCAAAGCAGTGAGAAATGAAGTCCGAAATCTGCAGGAAGAAATCACCGCAAAGGAAGTCAAACGTGCCAAGGCCCGGTTTTTAAACAGTGCGGCGTTCTATTACGACCAGGCAGAAAAAATACTGGAACGCCGCTTGCATTATGCCTACCGGGGAATGCCACAAGACACGCTGCAGGAGCTGATCCAAAAAATCGAACAGGTCACCGCCCCGCAGGTTGTTCAGGCCGCCCGTAAATACCTGCTGCCCGAGGCATTGACCATTCTTACCGTAGGAAATCAAAAACAATTGGAAAAACAGCTCCAGGCATTTGGAACGGTTGCGGTTCTCCCGCAGCCCTGAAATGAAGTCAAACCTGCACTGATGCCAAAATCGCTTACAGGCCGGCACACAGCTCCGCCAGGATAGGACCGGGAAACGCCTGAATCAGGCAGATAAGAAACCCTGACAGGAAAAAAACCAGTGCCGAATCCGGTGTCATGGCATCACCGGCGTTTTTTCATCAGGTGGACCGAACCGGTCCGGGAGGTTTCCGCCGCCTCCACAATGGCTTCAGAAAAAGTGGGGTGGGGATGGATGCTGACGATAAGATCCTCCAGGCAGGCCCCCATTTCAATGGCCAGGTTACCTTCTGCAATGAGTTCCGAGGCATGCTCCCCCACAATGGCCATGCCCAGAATCCGTTCAGAATCCGGATCTGACAGGATTTTCACAAATCCCCGGGTTTTGTCCACACTTTTTGCCCGTCCCAGGGCGGTGAGCGGAAATTTTCCCACATTCACGGCACGGTTTGTTTCCTTTGCACGGGTTTCCGTCAAACCGGTCCAGGCGATTTCCGGGCTGGTAAACAATACCGCCGGCACACTGACATTGTCATAGGCTGATTTTCTGCCGGCAATAACCTCTGCCGCCACCCTGCCCTGGCGACCGGCCTTGTGGGCCAGGGCAGGTCCGGCAACCACATCGCCCACAGCAAAAATGTGGGGCAAAGATGTCCTGCACTGATCATCCACTGCGATCCTCCCGCTGTCATCCATGGCAATGCCCAGTTCTTCCAGCCCCAGGTCCTGTGTGGCAGGCCGGCGCCCGGTAGCAGCCAGGACCCGGGAAAAGGTGTTGGTCACATCCCCTTTTTTTGTTGCCATCTCCACCAGGAACCCCTGGTCCTGTTTTGTGATCTTTGTGACCCGGGAATCGGTATAGATGGCGGCAAACTGCTTTTCGCACTGCCTGAGCACCACCTGGACCAGGTCCTTGTCTGCTGCGGCCAGAAGCTGGGGGGAAAATTCCACCAGGGTCACCCGGCTGCCCAGCCCGGCATAGGCCTGGCCGATCTCCAACCCGATATACCCGCCGCCGATAACCAGCAGAGACTCCGGGATCTCAGGCACCTCCAGGGCCTGTGCCGATGTCCATACCCCCTGGTCAAATCCGGTTTCCAGCCCCCGGGGCAGGTCATTGATCCGGGAGCCTGTGGCAATGACCGCATGTTTGAACCGCACAATGGTGTTGGCGCCGTCCACATATACCTGGTGGGGCTGGATGAACCGGGCATGGCCGTGTACCAGCTCAATATCGCGGTTTTCCACCAGCCGGGCCACCCCTTCAGACAGATCTGATACAGTAGACCGGATATATGCCGCCAGTTTTGTAACGTCAAACCCGATCTCCTTGTGCACAATGCCCATGGCTTCTGCCTCTTTCACACTGCCGGCAGTATTCACCACATGGATCAGGGTTTTGGAAGGGATACACCCCCGGGTAAGGCAGACCCCGCCCAGTTTGTCATCTTCTTCCACCAGCACCACATCCTTTCCCAGGTCTGCGGCGTGGATGGCAGCGGTATATCCCCCCGGGCCTCCGCCGAGGACCACCACATCGGTATCATAAATCATTTCTCCCACAACCATTGCCCTGTTCCTCCGATCTATTTGGTTCAGATATGTGCCATGAACTTCATGGGATCTTCCAGCATCTCAACAAGATCCCTTACAAACCGGGCTGCCTGGGCACCGTCCGCCACCCGGTGGTCAAAGCACAGGGTCAGGGGCAGCATTAGGCGTATCTTGATCTCATCGTCTTTCACCACCGGTTTTTTCACCACCCGGCCCATGCCCAGAATAGCGGATTCCGGATAATTGATGATGGGCAGCACATGGGTACCGCCGATGGCCCCCACATTGGTCACGGAAAAAGTCCCGCCGGTCAGGTTCTCCACCTGGATCTCCCCTTTTTTCGCCTGTTGTGCCAAATGCCGGATGCGCATCCCCAGTGTTGCCAGGCTGTGCTGGTCAGCATCCTGAATCACCGGCACCAGAAGTCCCCTGGGGGTGTCTGCAGCAAATCCGATGTGAAAAAACTTTTTATGGATGATCTGCATGCTGTCTGTATCCACACTGGCATTGAATGCCGGATATTTTTTGAGCAGGCCGGCTACCGCCTTGATCACAAAAGCCATCAACGTCAGATGCCCGCGGTGTTCCTGTGTGTCATCGATAGCGTGTGGACCGTCCCTTGACCATTGATTCCAACTCTGAATGATATCTTCTCCCTCAATAAACACAAAACCATGTTCCTCAGCCAGTTTCTGTGCTTTCTTTTTGGATAATGCGTTTCCATCATCACCCATGATCTCACAGCCACTAGCAACAGGATGTAAACCAGCCATCTGAAGTAATGCTGTTGAAAGCTCGGTATGACCAA
>JAWOEP010000459.1:0-6503 GCA_046482705.1 Desulfotignum sp. | reverse complement strand
TTCAATGCCGGGGCCCATATCGTCCGGTAAAGCGGTTACCAGAAATTTTTTTTCAATTTCAATACCCATGGCATTAACGCTTTTTTCAGTTATACATTCAGCTATACATTCAGCCCAGCAGACCGGTCTTTTTTATTTTATCGGTCATGACTTCCTTGTTAAAGGGTTTGATGATGTATCCATCACATTTTCCCACACATGCTTTTACAGTTTCAATGTCGGAATGGGAGGTTACCATCAAAATTTTGCTCTTCTCTTCATCTGTAAGGCCCCGGTCTGCTTCCATTTTCCGTACAGCGGTCAGCACATCTACCCCGCTGATATCAGGCATGGAAACATCAAGGGTAATCAGGTTATAGAGCTGCCAGTTTTCCAATGCTGTTTTTACGGCCCGCAAAGCACCTTTTCCGGTTTTTACCCCGTCACAGGTGCCGAAGCCGGAAAGAATCTTCATCATTTTTTTCCGGCTTACTATCTCATCATCCACCACGAGAATATTCATCAGGCAGGTATCCTTTTGTCTTTTGCATGTATATGGTTTTTCCCTGAAGTCATTGTCAAAACGGCAGCAGTATAGCATTTTTTGTGGCTGATTTTAACTGAAATTCCATGTATACTGTTTTAAAAATTTTCAGGGAGGCAGATATGCACACGTTTACACCCGGTCCCATCACACTGCTTACGGATTTTGGCGATATTGATCCTTTTGTCGGCATTCTCAAAGGGGTTATCCTGTCCATCAATCCCGGGGCAGTGATCGTGGATCTGTGTCACAAAGTCCCGCCCCGGGACATCGGGTACGGGGCTGTTATGCTGGATACTGCCATGGATTATTTTCCCGGGGGTACGATTTTCTGTGCAGTGGTGGATCCAGGGGTGGGATCATTGCGCAGACCTGTTCTGGTGGAAACCTGTGATTATTTCATGGTGGGGCCGGACAACGGCCTCCTGTGGCAGGCAGCCCGGAGAAACAGCATCAAAAATGTGGTGCACCTGACCCGTTCCCGGTATTTTCTTTCCTGTGTCAGTTCCACGTTCCACGGCCGGGATATATTTGCTCCGGTTGCAGCCCATCTTTCCACAGGTATAGCGCCGGCTGCCTTTGGAGAGCCTGCAAAAGAGCTCATCCGCTTTGTGCCGGATGCACCTGAACCTGTTGACAAGGGACTGCTCTTGACCGTGCGTCACATTGATACTTTTGGCAATATCGGTTTAAATTTGACCCGGGAAAATTTCAAACCCTTTGTTGACAAGGGGTTTTGTCTGCAAATCAGGGATACCGCCATTACCGGATATTACCAGACCTATGCATCAGCCCCGGATAACCAGCCCTTTGTCCTCACCGCATCCAATGGGTATTTGGAAATTGCCGTAAAAAACGGGCATGCTGCAAAAATGCTCACTGTTTCCAGGCAGGACAAAATATTATTGATGGAAAAAGGCAATACCGCATCCAATGATATTTAATTGTGCCGGGTAATGAAAAATGCTATGTAATGGGAAGATGGCGCAAATTACACCAATGAACATCCTGCTGAAAACCGCCGTCGGCAGATTGACATCTTACATAATTGCTCAGGAGGCACAACAGCGCAAATGAATCTCAAAAAAACCATCAGAAGTATTCCGGACTGGCCTATTCCGGGTGTTGTTTTCAGGGACTTGACCACCCTGATGCAGGACCCTGAGGCGTTTAAACATTCCTGTGACATTCTTTTCCAAAGATACTGTGACAAAGGCATTGATAAAATTGTGGGCATTGATGCCCGGGGATTTGTGTTCGGCGGTGTACTGGCCTATAAACTGGGCATCGGATTTGTACCGGTAAGAAAAGTCGGAAAACTGCCCTTCAGGATCATTCAGGAAAATTATGATCTGGAGTATGGTACAGACACCCTTGAAATCCATCAGGACAGCATCGTACCCGGAGAAAAAGTGGTTATTGTGGATGATTTGATTGCCACAGGGGGCACAGTTGGCGCCACAGTGAAACTGGTTCGAAAACTGGGAGGAGATATTGTGGAATGTGCCTTTATTGTTGAGCTGCCCGACCTGAAAGGCAGGGAACAGATAACAGGCTGTCCGGTATTTTCCATGGTTGAATTTGAAGGCGAATAACCGTGAATCATTTTTATATGAAAGCCGTCAGCCATCAGTACTCAGCCATCAGCCGTCAGTACTCAGCTAAAAGCTAAAAGCTTTCATGTTTTGTTGTGCCCGTCAGGGCATGGGTGTTATTACAGGAGGGTTTAAATGACAAATTTATTTTATACGCATTACAGACATGCTGCTGAAAAAATCTTTCAGAACAAAAACATGCCTCACGGCAGATGGCTGTCCACAGGCATCTGTGTGGCACTGCTGGCTGCTTTTGCCATGGTTGCCGGGTGTATGGGATCTTATGGAGAGCTTGTTTCAAATCCTGCAACCCAGGAGCAGTATCAGACCGGATCCCTGCCTGATGCATACGACTATTATTACAGCGGCAGATCCGGTCTGCCCTATGCAGTGGTGGGTATAAACCAAAAATACCGGTTCAGCTCCCGGCTCTGGTTTAAAATTGACACCATGGACCAGGTATATGATAAAATTACCAACCTGAGTAATCTTCACTCTGATGCCAGCCGGATGCGGACCGCAGACATCCTGGATCACAAAGGAAACAAAATTGGTGTATGGTTTTCCTATTATTATTATACACCGGTGCGGATCAATCCTGAAACCGGGACAGTGGAAATATTTAATCCCTATGATCCCAATGAAGATGACCGGGGCTGGTCAATACGATAGTTTTTTGCCGGGCACAGCTTCCGGTGCCTGCTTTTATCGCATGGCATTGTCCATTTTTTGGGCATTAAATCCCCTGATATAGGTATCATTCACAAAAAAGACAGGGGTTGAACTGATTCCCAGGGTCTGGGCGGTTTTGCGTTCTTTCCGGACAACAGAACCGAATGTTTTTGTCAGATATGACAGGGCAGATGCCGGGTCAGGCCCCCATTTTTCTGCAAGTTCCGGAAACGCCTCCATGTACTGCACTACAATCTTTTGCGGTTCTGGTGCGGAATGCAGGCTGGTATAGGCAAAATCAACAATATCAAACACCTTGAACTCCCGGTGATGGGCATCAGCCATAACCATGCAGGCAGCTTCTGAAGCCGGGTTCAAAGGGAAATGGGCCAATCTGAAGGTTTCTATTTCGTCCTGGTGCAGCTTGATATATTCCCATCCTTTGCGGCAGTGGGGGCAGAAGGGATCAGAAACAGCTGTAATGGTATGGGCACCGTCCCCGGTGAAAATGTCTTTGCCAAAATCCGGCGGCAGATCTTTTACATCCACATGCTGCAGCCGGCTCACTGCATTCTGCGTCAGATTGGCGCCTGATGACAGGTCATGCACCCCGCTGATCTGCAGGGTGCCGGTTTTATCCACAATCAGGGAGAGGACTTCTTCCACCGCTTTGGTATCCGGGTGGTGCAGTATTATTTTGACTGCGAAAAAATCCATTCCCCGGAGGTGGACAAAAATTTTTTCATCGATCTTCACCAGATCCGGGCTGAACTGTTTGTACCGGTCATCTTTGGCGCCCCGGCTCATCCGGATCCTCTGGGCAATACCGGCCTTGAGGGCTGTACCATCAAGTTCAGGGGCAGATCCGGTTTTTTGACCGCTGGTCTGCTCCACAGATTGTGCCGGAACATCTGCCTGTCCCGGGCCGGGGAAAATTGCTGTAACAAACAGAAGACAAGCCAGATACAATAATACCAAAACAGGCAGAAACCGCAGCATGCGGTCCGATGATAGAAAACTGCCAACAGTCAGTGCTTTAAGAACAATCATGATTTCCTCTTTGTCTGCGTTATCAAAAGCGCACCTGCCGGGCACAACCCGGCACCAAACCTATCAACAACCCAAATGGGTTTATATGAAAGCCGTCAGCCTTCTGTACCCAGTTATCAGCTTCCAGTAACAATTACAAAGTTTTCCCTGCTGGTTACTACCGGCTAAAAGCTAACAGCTAAAAGCTAAAAGCTAACAGCTATAATGCCGCCAGCAGCCAAATTTCAGCTGCCTGGTGCAATTTTGTTATACCGGGCAAAACTGCCGGTAAATTTGTTGACAATCTTATAGGTCAGATCAATGGTCTTTTTTTCCTTTTCATCAAGATGGATATCAAATACCAGGGTCTGGTGGTCTGTGAGGGTATAGGCATGGCCCATGTCCACAGGCTCCCACTGGCCGGCAATCGTGTCCGTAAGGGTCAGCATCACCGGAACATTCCTGGTGTTCTCCAGGATGAACCGGTCGGTGATCAGCACGTCATATACCTGGACAGCCCCTTTTTTATTGCGCCGGACCCTGGTTTGTTCACTGTGTATCCTGCGCTTGAAGACCAGGATATCCCGGCTTTTTCCGATTTCCAGAAAAGCGGTGTCGCCTCTGGGAACAAACGGCATCATGTCTTCTCCTGAAAAGATGGTGCCTTCCTGACCGTCTTGTTGAAATATTCTGGTTTTTCCCGAAAACAGATCAAAGTTACCCAGGCCTGCATCACTGGTGTTTTTGATCTTGTATCCCGTGGGAATGCCCGGCGCATGGGGGGCGTTTTCAGGGTCATGGGGCATGGTTTTTCCATCCCACATGTAGTGCTTGGTCACAGACAGATTCTTTTGTTCAAAAAAAAGAACCTGCCGGGTTTCAAGATGCTGCAGCCGGGTTTTGAAAACAGTGTCCGGGTTGCGCCAGAATACGCCATTATCAAAATCCTGCCCTGAAAAATTGCGCAGGATGAGGCGGGCATCCAGGTCCAGGGTTTTTGCTGTGTCATCTGCCAGGGCCGTGTAGGTGACCAGGTTGTCCAGGCCGGCCAGCAGATAGGAGATCATAACTGTGTGGTCCGTATCCCTGCTGCTGTATAGTTCCCACGTAAGGGCAGATGCATCTGAAGCACGGGCCACGGACAAAAGCGTGATATCATCGGCATCTGCCAGTGTATCCAGATAAACCGCATCAGGATCAATGTGAACATTCTGCCAGGAAAAATCAATCTTGTTGATGCCCGCAACCAGGGCGAGCACCCGCCTTTCCTGGACCAGGGCGGTGTTTTGGCCGGACAGGCGGATGAAAACCTGTTCCTGCAAAGGCAGGGCTGCCAGCCGGGTTCCGGCAAAAGAGGTGCCGGGCACAGCAAGGAAGCAGCCCAGGCCCGTGAGCAGGATAAACCATGCAGCCATAAGCCTTTTCAGGTTCAGCCTGGTATGCCTGGACGGATTTATGAAGATGGGACAGGTGTCTGCTGCCATTTTCTGTCTCCTTTACAGGTGGTGAGGGTGTAGTAAATGGTCCTTTTGGCGCCCGGATCCAGGGTGACAAAAAATCTGAACCGGGTCTGATCAATTTTTTCAAACCGGTCCTGGCCCCTGATGTCTGTGATGGTGAAATTCGGATCAGGTCTATGGCGGGTAATTTCAAATGCTGCGGGCTGGTTTGAAAAATTGGTGATGTCCAGGGCCATGGTCCGGACATCATCAAACCCGGACAGGTTGCCCTGGTCATCAAAGACCAGGTTGGTTTTGGCAAATTCTGCAACCCTGGGTGCAACCTTTACCCGGCGGGCTGTCCCAAGAAAGAGGTCCGCTTTTTTTCCCACCGGAATGTAATCTGTTTGTGCACTGCCGGCAAAAGTCATTTCCCCTTTCTGGTCGATTTTATGAAATATTTTGATCCCGCCTCCGGGAAGGGGAAATTTTCCCAGACCTGATGCCGTATCATTTTTAAAAGTCAGCATCTGCACTGTCCTGGTGCCAAAGCGCTGCGCATCGTACACGTAAAATGTCTTTGCCCAGACTGCAGGTACATCAAAGGAAACAAGCTGGCTGGACCATCCCTGGGCAATGGTCTGGGTGCCTTCTATGGCATATAAATAATATTCTGACAGCCCGGTTTTTTCAATTTTTTTCGGGGCAGGTGCTGCCATGGATTTTTGCACTGCCATTTTCGGTGCGGATTCCAGCAGGGCTTTTCCCCTGGCATAGGCATCCTGCTGCCGGTTGTCAGGAAATTGTGTCTCCGGCCGGCCATAGGGGTAGGATCGGTCAGCCAGGTCTGAGATCCGGTCCAGAAGATGGATTTTCCCCACTACAAGGCGAATCCGGGCGTTGTCATAATCTTCTCCTGACCGGTTTTGCACCCGGACATATCCTGTGAGCCGGATCCGGGATCTGTCCGGAGACAAAAATGCCATATAACGGGGTTCCCAAAAAAGACCAGAGGTGAAATAGGTGATATCAATCTCCGCCTGGCAGGATTCTTCAGCGCGGACATGCCAGATGGCAATGCCTTTTGTGTCAGGCGGAAACCGCATCTGTTCAATGGTGACAGGTGCGGAGGCCTGTGTGATGGCAAGGGCCAGAGAGGTGGGATCAATGCGGGTGCCGGCCCATGAAAACCGGACCTGGTTCATGCCTTCGGCAAGATGAAGACTGCGGCTGTCTGTGACCATG
>JAWOEP010000391.1:0-11609 GCA_046482705.1 Desulfotignum sp. | reverse complement strand
AAAATTCGACGGAAGAATACCTGCGCATCCACGGCATCAACGTCATCCACGGCGGCGAAAACTCGCTGCGCTATACGCCTTCTTTCAACACCACCTCGGCCGAAGTCGACCTGATCGTCGAGGCCACGCGCGATGCATTGTTGAACGGTCCGATCAAGCGGGTTGAAGAGGCGGCTTAGAAGCCGCGCAGGTCGGCGCAACGTCGCCGACGGCCGAACCCGAAACATCCCGGACCGCGAAGATCCTACGCAAAAGACTGGGTAGGTCGCGGTTACATCCGCAACGCCATCGCCCGAACAAGACCTCCGTGTCGCGGACGCCGCCGCGACCTACGCCACGAGCACCGGGTTATTGAATCCGCCACCACTTTCCAACATCCAGCACGACCGGTAGCTGCGCCACCCGATCCATTCGAACCGGCACGGCGCAAGCATTCAGGGTATGGCGGAGACCTCTACCCGACACCAAAAAACCCACTCCGTTCCGGCCTGCACCCAACCTCTCTGCCGCCTCTAAGAGCGCTTTTGCCTACTTTTATCGCGACTGATAAACGATTGATAAAAGCAGGTCGCCTGCAAGCGCGAAGCGCGAGGCGAAACGGTTTTCAAGTTCAAGTTGAAGTTGAAATTGAAACCATGAAGCCGCCCGCCCCCGGCCAGGGGGTGCACCCGACGCCCAGCGGGTCGCTCCACCGCCCTACTCGCCGGCGCGCAACAGCTCGTTGACCGAAGTCCGCGAACGCGTCTTCTCGTCGACCTGCTTGACGATGATCGCGGCATTCAGGCTGTGGCTGCCGTCTGCCGCCGGAAGACTCCCGGCCACGACGACCGAGCCGGCCGGGACACGGCCGGTGATGGTGTCACCGGTCTCGCGGTTGTAGATCCGCGTCGACTGGCCGAGGAACACCCCCATGCCGATGACCGCGCCCTTCTCCACGATCACGCCTTCGACCACTTCGGACCGGGCGCCGATGAAACAGCCGTCTGGGAAAAAAACCGTTGTGTGGCTGCGGCCCTGTGAAATCAAAGCATTTGTTGAATTGACCAAACTCAGCCAGGCAAGCCGGGATGAGGTGATCATCGTGGGAATGGACTGTCCTGCGGCCCTGTCCCGGCAGGATTATGACAGGTTTACAGAACAAGGGGAAACAACAGCCCTGGATCCGGAAGAATGGATCCAAAACCGGTATCCTGATCCCGGAAAAACAATTGCCGGGTTTACACCGGCCAGGGCCTGCCAGGTCTGTGATGCCCCCTGGCCTGTGAATGCGGATGTGTCTGTTCTCCTGTTTGGATCAGACCTGGACGGGGCAATCAATCTAAAGGCTGATACCACCAAAGGAAAAGCCTTTCTGTCGGAGCTGCAGCTTGATGAAGGAGAAGAACCGGACAGGCGCAAATCAATAATGAAAAATCTCGGGGCTGAAAATCAAGAGGCTTTCCAGGCAATGGATGCACAGATCCAGGACCAGACAGGATCTATGGAAAAGCTGCACCAGTTTTTTACCGCCTGCATCAACTGCTATAATTGCCGGAACGTGTGTCCTGCATGTTATTGCAGAGAATGCGTATTCAATACAGATGTGTTTGTGCACCAGCCGTTTCAATACCACCAGTGGGCAGACAAATGGGGGCAGGTGCACCTGCCCTTTGACACCGTTTTTTATCACATGACCCGTATGGCCCATATAGGGACCACCTGTGTGGGGTGCGGGCAGTGCACCCTGGCCTGCCCCAGCCATATTCCTCTGGCAGACCTGTTCATATCCGTATCCCGGAATGTCCAGGCCGCATTCGGTTATACACCCGGGAAAGATGACGCAGAACCGTTGCCCCTGTCTGTATTCCAGGAGGCGGAATTTGCAGATATCGTGGGCATGGGTGACAAGGAGGCCACATGACACAGCAGTCGGCAAGAATCATGGTGGTGGGCGGCGGCATCAGCGGTATCAGCGCCTCCCTGGATCTGGCCAGGGCCGGCTGCCGGGTCCTGCTGGTGGAAAAATCCGATCACCTGGGCGGGCTGTTGTCACAGCTGGACCGGCAGTTTCCCGATTCCGGCTGCGGCATGTGCAGGCTTCTGCCGCTTTTCAACAGGGACCAGACATCTGAGCACTGCCTGCGCAGGGGATTGTTTCATGAAAATATCGAGACCTGTCTGCGCACAGACCTGATTTCCGTGGAAGGGGAACCCGGCAGTTTCACGGTCGCCTTGAAACAGCAGGCTTCCCGGGTTGATCCGGCCCTGTGTATCGGCTGCGGCCGGTGTGAAGCAGTTTGTCCTGTGGATGTGGCCGATCCCTTCAATGCCGGGCTCACCAGCAGAAAGGCCATTTACCGGCCCTGCCCCCAGTCATTTTCTTATGCCTATACCATTGACCCGCATGCCTGCACTGACTGCAGGGCCTGCGGGAATGCCTGCCCCACAGGCGCGATCACATTTGCGGCAAAGGAACGGGAAACCTTTCATGTCCTGGTGGTGGATGATGAAAAAATTGTCAGAGACTCCATGAAAGAGTGGCTGGCAGAAGAAGGATACCGGGTGTGGACTGCGGCATCGGCCAAAAAAGCCCTGGAACTGATGGCAGACACACCATTTCATATGATGCTCACCGACATCAAGATGCCTGGCATGGACGGGGTGGAGCTGCTGGCCCGGGCAAAGGCGCTGCAGCCGGATCTGGATGTGGTGATGATGACAGCGTATGCAGCAGTGGATTCAGCAGTGGAAGCCATGAAGCAGGGGGCTTTGGAATATGTGATCAAACCCTTTGAACCGGAAACGGTTCTGAACATGGTGTCCACCTGTTTTGCCGCGTTTTCAGCTGCCAGCGCCCGGAAGGAAACCGTGGATGCCATGATTCTGGCCCGGGGAAACAGCCTTTTTGCGCCGGATGTGAAAACCAACCCCTATGGATACCGTCATATTCCAGGGGTGGTCACCAGCCTGGAATTCGAGCGGATGCTCAGCCATGCCGGCCCGGGCCTGGATACGCTGGTGCACCCGGCCACAGGACAGCCGGTGCAGCGCATTGCCTGGTTCCAGTGCACAGGATCCCGGGATCTGCAGTACGGCAATGCATTCTGTTCATCCTTTTGCTGCATGGCTTCGGTTAAACAGGCCATGCTGGCAAAGACCCTGTACCCGCAGGTCACGGACGCCTGTATTTTTTATATGGATCTGCGGACACCGGGCAAGGCATATGACCTGTATGCAGACCAGGCCCGGCAGGCCGGGGTGGCATTTGTCCGGTCCAGGGTGCATTCCCTTGCCCCTGATACAACAGATCCTGAAGCCGGTATCCGGGTTGTGTGGGCGGACGGGGCTGCAAAAACATCTGAAAAGATTTTTGATCTGGTGGTTTTGGCCGTGGGAGTACAGCCGGAAGATGCTGGGGCAGCCTTTGCTGAAAATAACGGGATTGCCATGGATGCATCAGGGTTTGTGCAACAGGAACCATTGTATCCCGCACACACCAGCCGGTCCGGGATATTTGCCTGCGGCGGCCTGACCGGTCCCAAAGACATCCATGAATCCATTGTCCTTGCATCTGCAGCTGCCATGTCAGCCATGGAAGCTGCGGGCATGGCAGATGGTCGGGTGCCGGAAAAAAATGCATCCACAAAGCCTGTGAAAACAGCAAAAGAGGTGCCCCGGATTATGGTGGCGATATGCCGGTGCGGGAATATTTTACCGGAAGGCCTGGACACCGGAACGGTTTCCCATGCCCTTGGCCTGGATCCGGAGGTGGCTGCAGTGGAGATGACAGATCAGCTGTGCCGGCAGGACGGCATGGATGCCATGATTGCCAGGGTCGAAAAAACCGGTGCCAACCGCCTGGTGGTGGCATCCTGTGCTTTTTGTGTAAAAAAGCAGCAGGTGCACAGAATGGCTGATCTGGCAGATCTGCCAGCCCAGTGTGTGGCAGGGGTGGATGTGATAACCAGTATCATTGCTGCAGCAGAAAAAGCCTCTGCAGCAGAAAAAGCCTCTGGAGCCGAAAATGACCCTGCAGCCGGTCAAACAGCTTTTGCCATCCAGCCCATGGTGCGCCAGATCCGAACCGGTATATCCCGGGTAAAAACCATGCCCCTGGAACCGGGCAAAGGGAGTGACATGTTTTCCCGTGCCCTGGTGGTGGGGGGCGGCATCGCCGGCATGACCGCGGCCCTGGCCATTGCCGGTCAGGGATTTGCAGTGGATCTGGTGGAAAAATCACCACACCTCGGGGGTAACCTTGCGTGGCTGCACCCGGGTTCCCAGGACCTTACTGCTTTTCTGGAAGACCGGAAGGCAGCGGTGCTGTCCCATGACCTCATCCATGTCCACACCCGGACCCGTGTGCACAGCACCACCGGCCGGCCAGGACTTTGGGAGACCCGGCTTGCACCGGCCGGCAGTGCAGATGAAGACACCGGTGATGCAGAGCTGTCAGACAGCAGTAAAGGCACAACATCCATTGACCGGGTCCGGCACGGGGTGGTGGTCCTGGCTGTGGGGGGAACCCAGGCTGATCCCGGCATTGCTGCCTGTGACACCGGTCCGGGCATCTATACCCAGCAGGGATTTCAGCAGGCCCTGGACAACAACACCATCGATATTGATACCCCTGTCCGGGTGGCCATGATCCAGTGCTGGGGCAGCCGGCAAAATGACCGCAATTACTGCTCCCGGGTCTGCTGCCCCCGGTCCCTGGAACAGGCCCTGTTTTTAAAAAACCGGAACCCGGATTCCCGGGTGCATGTTTTTTACCGGGACATGATGACCCCGGGTCTGCTGGAGACACTGTATACAGAGGCAAGACAGGCAGGGGTCCTGTTTTTCCCCTATGAAAAACAACATCCCCCCGGACTGGAACCTGATGACAAGGGCGCCAGGATTACCTGGTCAGATGCCATCCTTGGCCGGTCCATGGAAACGGATGTGGATTATGTTGTCCTGGCCACCGGTGTGACACCGAATCTGACCCCGGACCTGGCACAAATTTTTGGGGCGGATCTGGACCCATTCGGTTTTTTTGAACAGGCAGACAGCAAGTGGCGCCCGGTGGAGGCGCTGGAGCCACGGGTGCTGGCCTGCGGCCTGGCCCTGGAACCTGCCGGTATTGCATCCTCTCTTGCTGCAGCCAGGGCGGCGGCTGCCAGGGCCGTGGCCCTGTTGTCCGGGGGAAAAGTGCAGCCGGGACACGATATGGCCCGTGTGAGAAATGCCTATTGCAGCCTGTGCCGGTTATGCATCGCTGCCTGTCCCTATGGGGCCAGGCATGTGGATCACCAGGCCGGGGTGCTTGTGATAGATCCCCTGGTCTGCCAGGGGTGCGGCATATGTGCTGCGGTCTGCCCGTCAGGGGCCGCAGTGGTGGATGGCATCAGCCCCGTCCACATGCTGGATGTTATCAATACAGCGTTGTCCGGTCACGGATAAGGAGATTTTCATGGCCCCTTCAGAGATATCTGGAAAACTGGCAGCCCATCCCGGGATTTCACACCGGGTGGATCAGATAAAACTTCTGGTGGATGCCTGCATCCAGTGCGGCACATGTTCGGCATCCTGTCCCAACCTGGATTTCATGGATATGACCCCCAGGCGGATGTGGCGGTATCTGCTTGCAGGACGTGTGGAAAAGGTGTTTGCCAGCCATACCTTTACCTTATGTTCCAGCTGTTATGTATGCACCCTGCGCTGTCCCCGGGGCTTGCCTTTGACCCAAGCCATGGCAGAACTCAAGCAGGCGGCCTTTGCCCTGAAACTTGATCAGTTCAGGCGCTCCAGATTGTTTTATGCCGCGTTTATGGAAAATATCCGGCAGTACGGCCGGGTCAGGGAGATGGAAATGATGACCCGGTATTTTCTGGCTGTGAAAAATCCCCTGGTACCATTGGGATATGCATCCATGGGGGCCAGGCTTCTGAAAAAAAACAAACTGCACCCCGGGCTGCCCTCCCGGGGTCCGGGAAAACTGGCACATCTGTTTGAACAGGCACACACACAGGAGCATTGATATGGAATATCTGTATTATCCGGGCTGTTCTCTGGAAGGCACTGCCATGGAATATGATATGTCCACCCGGGCACTGTTTGAAGCACTGGGATGCACATTGACACATATTACGGACTGGACATGCTGCGGAGCAACCGCTGCCCATGCCATGGATGCTTTTCTGGCCCATGTGCTGCCTGCCCGCAATCTGGCCCTGGCGGAAAAAATGGCCCTTTCCCTGGATATTCTGGTACCCTGCAGTGCCTGCTACCTGAACCTGAAAATGGTCGGACAGGCAGTGAAAACTGATCCAAATCTTTTGGGACGGATCAACCGGGCGCTGTCTGAAGAGGGCCTGGCCATGCGCGGTTCCCTGATGGTACGGCACCTGCTGGATGTGCTGAGCCGTGATGTGGATATGGCTGATATTGCACAGGCAGCGGACAACTGCATGGCCGGTCTGGTTGTTGCCCCCTACTACGGCTGCCAGTGCTTGCGGCCGTTCCCGGAATTTGATGACCCGGAGAGGCCGTGCTCCATGGATGCCCTGATCCAGGCCACAGGTGCCCGGGTCCTGAAATGGGATATGGGCGGTGCCTGCTGCGGTGCTTCCAATCCTGCCACCAGCCCTGACACCGGCCGGACCCTGGTGGGCCGGATTGTGGGACAGGCTGCAGAGGCCCATGCCATTGTCACGGTCTGTCCCATGTGCCAGATGAACCTGGAGCGGTTTCAACCAAATCCGGTTCCGGTGCTCTACCTGCCCCAGTTTCTGGGGCTTGCCATGGGGCTGTCTTCGGCATCTTTGGGATGCGGTTTGAATCTGTCCGACATCAGACCTTTTTTGACCCGGGCGGCTTTATGACAAAAATATTGCACTACATACGCCACAGCCTGGTATTCAAGCTGATCATCTTTGTCAGCCTTACCGTTATTCTGTCCATATCTTTGTGGGCGTTTTTCAACATCAAAAGTTTCAAGGCCCAGAGCATGAAAACCCATCTGGCCAGCACCGACCGGTTGAGCAATTCCATCAAGCTGGGTACCCAGTATGCCATGATGCGCAATTCCCGGGATGATATCAACCAGATCATCAATAATATCGCCGGGCAGCCGGAGATTGAAAATATCCGGATATATAATAAATACGGGCAGATAAAATTCACCAACCAGAAAACCGAAATGGACAGGGTGACCGACATCAAAGCGGTGGCCTGTGATATCTGCCACAAGAATGATCCCCCGCCGTCGGATCTGCCCCTTGGTGAACGTTTCCGGATCTTTTCATCTCCTGCCGGCCACCGTCTTCTGGGTATTGTGCAGCCCATATACAACGAGCCGGGCTGTTCTTCCAGCCCCTGCCATTTTCACCCGGAAAATCAGACCATCCTGGGGGCCCTGGATGTGGTGGTGTCTTTAAAAGAAATAGACCAGCAGGTGGTGAAAATGGAAAAAGGGGTATTTAAACTGGCCTTTTCAACCATTCTGGTTTCATCTTTCCTGATCTTTTTCATCATTTTTACCTTTGTGAAAAAACCCATTCTCAAGCTGGTGGAGGGGACCCGCCGCATTGCCCGGGGGGAGTATGATGCAGATATCGATATCGGATCTGCCTATGAGATCGGTTTTCTAAGGGAAGCGGTTCAGGAGATGGGCCGGAAAATCGGCAAACACCAGGCGGAATTGAAAAAACAGAAAAATGAATACCAGGCCCTGTTTGACAATGCCCCGTGCATGATTGCTGTCCAGGACAAAGATTTTCGTTTGATTCAGTATAACCGGGTGTTCAAGGAACGGTTCGATCCCCGGCCCGGAGATTTCTGCTACACTGCCTACAAAGGGCTGAATGAAAAATGTCCAGACTGTCCGGTGGAAAAAACCTTCAGGGACGGCAGGTCCCATTATGGTGAAACAGAAGGCATGGGCAGGCAGGGTGAAAAAAAACACTGGATTTTTATCACCGCCCCTATAAAGGACGCAGACGGCAACATCGTGGCAGCCATGGAAATGAGCATAGATATTACCCGGCGCCGGCGCCTGGAAAAAGATCTGCAAAAATCCGAAGAAAAATACCATGCTATTTTCAATAATATATCCAACCCGGTATTTGCAGTGGACCAGACGTCTTTGAAAATTCTGGACTGCAATATCAAAGCCCTGGAACTGTATAAATTTTCCGAGTCGCAAATGCGGGAAAAAACCTTTACCGATTTTTTTCTGCCCGAAGAAAAAGAGGAGATGGCTGCGCAGGTAAAATCCAGAAAAGAGATATCCAAAGCCAAACATGTAAAAGCGGACAACAAACAGATTGATGTGGACATGTGGGTGGCGCCGGCAACCTATTCCGGCCAGAAAGTGTTTCTGATTACCATCAATGATATTACCCGGCGGCTGGAAACAGAACAGCACCTGCTCCATGCCAGCAAGATGGCCACCCTGGGGGAGATGTCCACCGGTATCGCCCATGAGCTGAACCAGCCGTTGTCTGTCATAAAATCCTCCTCCAGTTTCTGTTTGAAAAAAATCCACAGACAGGAGCCCATTAAGGAAGATATTCTGTATAAGCTGGTTACCAAAATTGATACCAATGTGGACCGGGCGGAAAAAATCATCCAGCACATGCGGCAGTTTGCCAGAAAATCCGATATCCGCCTGGTGAAAACCCGGATAAATGATGTGCTGCAGCGGACCTTTGAGATGTTCAACCAGCAGTTGAAAATCCGGGGTATTGAGGTGGTATGGAAAAAGCAAACGGATCTGCCTGAAATTCTGGCAGATCCGGACCGCCTGGAGCAGGTGTTCATCAATCTGGTCATGAATGCCAAAGATGCCATTGAAGCCAAATGGGCGGCCCGGGGCGGCAGGGGCACTGAAGAAGACCGGATTATCATCCAGACAGATGCCACAGACAGCCAGGTGGAAATCGTGATTCAGGATACCGGCACAGGGATCAAAAAAGGAACAAAAGACCGGTTGTTTGAGCCGTTTTTCACCACCAAGGAGGTGGGCAAGGGAACCGGCCTGGGTCTGTCCATTTCCTATGGCATTGTCAAAGACTGCAGCGGAGACATCCGGGTGGGCAGGGGCCGGCAGGGCGGGGCAAAATTTACCATTGTTTTTCCGGTGCCTGAAAACCTGCCTGATGATGATATCGTATATGAGTGATATGCAACGCCGTCAATAACACCCATGCCCTGACGGGCACAAGAGAGTATGAAAGCTGTTAGCTGTTAGCTGTTAGCTGTTAGCTTTTAGCTGTTAGCTGAGTACTGATGGCTGACGGCTTTCATATAACCCCCATGCCCTGACGGGCACAACAAATTATGAAAGTTATGAGTGGTGAGTTATGAGTATTGAGAGAAGCTAATTTGATATTTTTTTCTCACTACTCAAACCTCATATCTCACTACTATCATAAAGGCAGGGAGGATCTCATGGACAAGACACAGTTTGCCATTCTGGTTGTGGATGATGAAGAGGATATCCGGGATGTCCTGGAAATCACCCTCACTGACATCGGCTACCAGGTGTTTCTGGCCAAAGACGGCAAAGCCGCTCTGGAGCTGTTTGAAGAAAAACAGCCCTCCATTGTGATAACAGACATTAAAATGCCGGTCATGGGGGGGATTGAACTGCTCAAACAGGTGAAACAGCAGGCGCCTGATACCCAGGTGATCATGATAACCGGCCATGGCGACATGGACCTGACCATTGCCAGCCTGAAATTCGGGGCTGCGGATTTTATTACCAAACCTGTGAATGTGGATATCCTGGAACTGGCTGTTTCCAAGGCGGTGGACAAACTTATTGCAGACCAGAAGCTGGTGGAATACACCCAGAAACTGGAAATGCTGGTGGTGGAAAAATCCAAATTATCCAGCCACCTGTCTTCTCTGGGCCTGATGATCGGCACGGTTTCCCACAATATCAAAGGGCTGCTCACCAATCTTGACGGGGGGCTGTACATTGCCCGGTCCGGCCTGAAAAAACAAGATTTTGCAGATATATCCGAAGGCCTTGACCTGCTGGCGCAGAATGTGGACAAGATCAAGCAGATGATCATGGATATTCTGATGTATTCCAAGGACCGGCAGATGAACAGACAGCCTGTGCCGGTGAAAAAGTTTCTGGCAGATATCGAAAAGACCATGGCAATGAAGCTGGCACATCACCCTATTGCATTTCACGTGGTTTCAGACCAGGCCCCCCGGATCCTGAACATCGATGCGGCATTCATGATGTCCGCCCTGGTCAATATTCTGGACAATGCCGTGGATGCCTGCCTGGAAGACAAGGACAAAACCGCTCATGAAATCAGTCTTGTGGTGGAACAAGCCCGGGACAGCCTGGTGATACAAATTGCAGATAACGGCTGCGGCATGGATGTGGAAACCAAGGAGAAAATTTTTGATCTGTTTTTTTCCTCCAAGCAGGTGAAGGGCACAGGGTTTGGTCTGTTCATTGCTAAAAACATCATTGCCCAGCACCAGGGTACAGTGGCGGTGGACTCCATAAAACGCAGGGGTACCACATTCACCATCTCTTTGCCTCAGGGGGATCAGGTGCCCCAGTCAGATCAGACGCGCCAGTGAGATCAGATCTGAATTTTGTCCACCAGCTTTTTCACCACAGGCATCCGGAAAAAAGCGCCAAACCGTTCAGCCAGGTTATAACGGGTTATGGCAAAAAATACAGGGGGTGCAGCCATGATCCTGAGCAGGGTATGGGCGGTTTTGTAAAATGTTTTTTTCCGGGCCGCAATATTGAAAAGCCACACGGTCAGGGCATCATTGTCCATATCCTCCTGGTGGAGGCGCAGGGTGCTGCGTTTGAGCAATACCTTTTCCACGTAATCACCGGAGATGTGCCCGTCTTTCAAAGCCCGTTCATACAAAGGGGTGCCGGAAAAATACATCAGCTTGTGGTCATAGATTTTGACGGGCTGTTCAACTGTATTGCGGTGCATGATGATCTTCAGGATTTTCAGGTAAAATTGCAGCACCTCATGTTTGTCCTGTGTTGTCTCGTAGGGATTGGCGGAAATCACATCGATCATGACCCGGATTTTGCTGTCCACAACCAGGGCGAGTTTTTCCAGATAAGAGGCTTGGTCCAGGGGCCGGTTGAAAATATCCTTGCTGATGCGCGGGCTGGCTGACTGGAGCCCTATTTTCAGGTACCGCAGGGTAAGGCCGCTGTCTGCCAGAATTTTCAGCTTTGCCCGGGTGATCTGCCGGGTGTTGGCCTGGATATAGAATACCGGCAGCTTGATTGTTTCCATATACCGGCCAAGAAATTTTTGGATCCTGTCTTCTGAGTTGAGGAAAAAATCATCATCATCGATAATGATGCGTTTCAGATGGGGAATATTGTTCCTGGCCCATTCCAGCTCCTGGATCACCCGTTCAACGGCAATTTTGCGCACATAGGGCCCCTTTTTCCGAAACGCTGCCATCAGGCGGTTGTTCAGGCAGTAGGCACACTGGTAGGGGCATCCCCTGACCAGAAGTGACCCAGACTGGCATCGAGGAAATAAATAACCAGAAAGCCGAATATTGCCGCCAGTATTGTGGCCCCGAGTGTGCCGCGGCGTAAAGCGCCCAGGAGGGCACTCATTTCCAGCTTTTCC
>JAWOEP010000441.1:0-8771 GCA_046482705.1 Desulfotignum sp. | reverse complement strand
CTTCATTGCTGTAAAGGATTGCATATGGGAATCGATTAACAAAGCGCCGCTGTATATCCTCATGAAAAAAAGGCCACATTTCCGGGTAATCTGAAATACCTTGAATGGCTGAATAAATTATTTGGGCAAAATCATAACCCAGGCCAATTTGACATTCTTCATAATAATCAATGGAAAGGTTAAACTCATTTTCTGCTTCTGGATGAAATTTATAATTCATTTTTCGAATCGTTTCCAGATATTCTCAAATACTTTTTCCCCTGGGACAGCTTGAACTTTGCCTGAGCGTAATTCTTCCAATCTTTTTTTGGCAGTTGAAGCCCACTTTTGATCGTTTTCTTTATTGAAAGGATTCATGCTTTGAAGAAGCGAATCAACCAAAAGGGCTCTTTCTTCTAATGGTAAAGAAACTGCTTCATCAATTAAGTCTTGTGTTTTTCCCATTATTCACCTCTATAGATATTTTATAACTTTTTAATATCATGTGATTATGTCTGGTGTCGAGGGAATTTTGATTTGGGGAACAGGGTACCCGAAAGGCCGGGCCGTGGAAGGAATGGGCGTTCTTAATCGATTTGCTCACAGGACTTGATGGATGTCTCGAATTCGGCGGCTTCTGTCCGGGTCCATCTGCCGGACAGCTCACGGAGAAGATCTTTGTCCTGCTGCATGATTTTTTCTGCTTCAGAACGCATACGGCAACCATTATACGTCGACCTCCCCGGATACATTATTTATAGAATCCCGAGTTGCCGCACGTCCCATTCCCAAAGGGGGTATCACCCTGCTGGACCGGGCATTGAAAATCACCGTGGACAGCAATGAAGAAGTCCAGAAGCTGCCGGACAGCCCACTCTATTTTGATGCATTAAAAACACATTTCAGAATAGAACTTGACGTCTCCTACAATGACCTTAAACCGCTGCTCTCTGCCAGGAGAACCGCATATGTTCAAAGCAATGTGTAACAATAAGGTGTGAAAGGCGCATCTCCTGGCGCATCCCCTATTGATACATGGGAAAAGAGGCACAAAGGTCATCCACAATGCCACGGGTCTTCTTAATTTTCTTTGCATCATCCGGGTTTTTAAGCAGCTCAATAATCTGCAGCGCTATCGTCCCGGCCTGGTCCGCCTTCATGCCTCGGGAGGTGATTGCGGGCGTACCGATGCGGATTCCGCTGGTAATAAAAGGGCTTCTCGTCTCAAAGGGAATTGAATTTTTATTAACGGTAATCCCGGAAAGGCCAAGCAGTTCTTCCGCCTTTTTTCCCGTTATTCCAGAGATCTTTTTGTTTTTGACCCACGCCCTGACCGTGCCTGTGGACACGAACAGTTCCCGGTCCAGGGCCCTGCGGCCGTAACAGTCGATAAATGCCTGCTCGAACAGGGCCTCGGGCATGGTGGGATCGATGTCGTGCCAGTGCCGGTGGCGGCCTTTTGTCTGGATGCTGTCTTCGGCAAACTCCCGGTTCAGCAGGCGGTCCAGGGTGCGGGCCGCATACACCAGGTCGTCCCGGGTGTCGGCCATGAACCGGAACACCCCCGGTATTTGTGCATCAGGGCATTCTGCTCCTTGGTGTACAGGGTATAGGCAAACGGATACCGGGTGTCACAGATCCGGTGATCCAGGAGCACGGCCTGGCTGGTGTCCGGGTTGACTGCTGTCAGCACTTGGATTGGGATATTCTATCGGGCTATTTTTCTGATTCTGAATTTATCATTTTGGAAAACGCAAAAATAATTTTTTAATCGATCAGAATAGTTTTCCATAATGAATTGTACCACTTTTAATTCTCTGGTATTCATGCAGAAATGTGAACTGGAAAAATCTGTTCTTCTTCTACCAGATTGGTCGCATATGCAAAAACAGCCTGGAAATCTTTTTTCTCAAGTTCGGGATATTCTTCAAGCAGTTCTTTTTCGGTAATCCCGCTGGAAAGTGCCCTGAGTATTTGCTCAACAGTGATTCTCATGCCCCTTATCGTTGGTTTGCCCACCATAATATTTGGATTAATGGTGATTCTTGACAGCAGATTTTCATTTGTATCCATGCTCGTACTCTTCAATTTTTTGAATCATTTTTTTTTGATAAGGCTTATGTGATAACTGTTAGAAAGCAGCCTCGTCAGCGTTTACCATTCACAAGATTATCCAATATTTTCAGGAGAGTCAAAATATTTTGTGAAAAGGCTGTTCACCAAGTTACTCAGGGCTGGCAAAGAGATGGTTTACAAGGCCGCTGATTTTTTCTTTCTGCCTCAGAGTATGAATCATTTGTTTTGATGTCAAACAAATACCCGAAGACCGGGTGGGTATCAGATCCGGGTGGCGTTCTTGCTCACCCACTGGGTGAATGATGCGGCGGAAAATTCCCGGTCTTTAACCGGCTTGTTATTTTCTTGATAACGGATATAATATTTCATAACGTGTTAAGTGTTAAACGAATACCTGACGCTTATACTTTCATCATTTGTTGTGGTCTTTCAGGCCATGATTGCTATTTAAAAAGGACCATCATGCCTTTGTACGCTTTTAAAACCCATACCCCCCGTATTCATCCATCCGTGTTTGTCGCCCCATCGGCCCAGATCATCGGCAATGTCCGCATCGGCAAAGATTCTTCCGTCTGGTTTCAGACGGTCATCCGGGGAGATCTGGACACGATCACCATTGGTGAAAAAACCAATATTCAGGATCTGTGCATGTGCCACGCGGATGAAGGCATTCCCCTGACCATCGGCCATGGCATCACCATCGGCCACAGAAGTGTGATCCACGGATGTACCATTGAAGACGGCTGCCTTGTCGGCATGGGTGCTGTCATCATGAACCATGCCGTGATCGGAGAAGGCTCTGTTATAGCAGCCGGTGCGGTTGTGCTGGAAAAAACCGTGATACCGCCGTGTTCCCTTGTAACCGGTTCCCCGGGAAAGGTAAAAAAGATCTATGATAATCCGGAACAGCTTGCCGAAAGCATCCATGCCATGTCTGAAAGCTATCTGGAAAGCGCGAGGGCATTTCTGTCCCCCGGCTCTTTTTATGAAATAAAATGAATCTGGACGTGGTTTTTCAGTTGTTCACCATGGAACCGGACAACCGGATGGTTCTTTTTGGATGCCCGGTATTGGCAAACCAGGCTGGTGTTTTTTCCCGGGGAACGGTATTATATCAGGGCTGTCTGTTGAACCGGGAAACAATGGAGGAGGACCATGCTGCCTGTGCTGCTGTCTCTGGGAATTGTGTATCTGCTGGCCCTGGGTGCCGGCCGGATCAGTGCGTCTCTGGGGATTCCCCGGGTCACCGGTTACCTGGCGGCGGGCTTGGCTGTCGGCCCCTCTGTGAGCGGCATGCTGGGCCTACCCGGGGTGATTACCACAGGGCAGTTTCATGCACTGATTCCTGTACATGATATGATTCTGGGGTTGATTGTTTTTACCATCGGCGGCAGTTTCAGCCTGAAGGCGGTGCGGAAAATCGGATCAGGACTGTTTCTCATCAGTGCCTTTGAAATCGGGCTTACCGCACTGCTGGTGGGCGCCGGCACCTATTTGCTGAGCCGGTCCGTTCTGGTGGCCGGGTTTCTGGCGGTGATGTCCGTCACCACGGCACCGGCCGCCACCCAGATGGTCATACGGGAGTGTCAGTCTGAAGGCCGGTTGACCGACACTATCCTTCCCTTGATCGGCATCAACAACCTGGTGGCCATTGTGGCTTTCATCCTCCTGGGCAACAGTCTGCCCGATGCAGCAGGATCTGTTTCAAGAACGGTTTATCAGATTGCTGTCCCTGTGGGTCTGGGCATCGGCACCGGCCTTTTGGTTGCTGTGATGGATCAGCGGCTGACCCGCCTGGTGGACCGGCAGATTCTGGTTCTTGCCGCTGTTTTCATTGCCGTGGGCACGGCCGCTTTTCTGGATGTATCTGCCATGCTGGCCACCCTTTTTGCCGGTGTCGCCACTGTCAACGCTTCCCCGTTCGGCCGCCGGACCATCAAAGATCTGTCAGCCGTTGATTACCCTTTGTATGTCCTGTTTTTCATCATGGCTGGTGCGGAACTTCACCTGGAATCCCTGGTTCATATGGGATGGATCGGTGCGGTGTATGTGGTTTTGCGGAGTGTGGGAAAATATGCCGGCTGCACACTGGGGGCATTTGCCGCCGGCGCATCCCATGTCCGGAAGAAATGGCTGGGGCCTGCCATGCTTGCCCAGGCAGGCCTGGCCATCGGCCTTGCCGGGACCCTGGCCCGGTCCTGGCCCGGCCCCGGGCAGAGCATCCAGACGGTCGTTCTGGCGGCAGTGGTGGTGTTCGAGGTGGCCGGGCCTTTTCTGACGCGGTGGTCCCTGGTGAATGCCGGAGAGGTGACCGTGTTCAATCTCATGGCCCTGCGGAGTCCGGTGGGGTTCACCGAGGGCCTGGGCCAGGCAGTGCACCAGGTAAAGGATGCCTTCGGGGTCGCCCTTTCCGGGGCTGCAAACCACCGGGCCGGTATCCGCGTCTCCCACATCATGCGGCGGAATGTGGAGGTGATTTTCAATGACACCCCGTTTGATGAGGTTCTGAAAGCACTGGGGCATTCCCGTTATGATCAGCTGCCTGTGGTCAACAGGCAGAATGAGCTGTTGGGGGTGATCAAATATGCCGATATCGCCGGCACCCTTTTTGAGCCAGGCCTCCGGCATATTGTGGTGGCCGGGGACATCACCACGCGCGTCCCCCTGAAGCTGACACCGGACGACACCATTGAAACCGCCATGGAGGCCCTCAAGAAACATCCCAGCAACACCTGGCTTGTGGTGGTGGACAAGGATGATCCCAAAAAGCTTTTGGGCATGGTGCGGCACAACGATGTATTGTCCACGCACCTGTTCCAGGACACGGAATCAAACAGCCGGTGACCCGCAGACCGGGGGGGCATCGCCGACCGCCCCTGCAACCAGGCAGCCGGTGAAATGGCCGGGGTTGAATCTGGCATGTGGCTTTTCAGTCATCAATCCGTCCATGCTGGCTTTTTTTCCTGTACAGATCATCTGTTTTCTGTCAGAAAACAGTCTGATTTGAAAAACAGATGGGGTGAAATATGCTGATAAATTCATTTCTTCATATACCGGGGGTCGGGGCGGCCACGGAGAAACGGTTGTGGACGGCGGGACTGCTGGACTGGCACCAGGTGGATTCGGCCGGTTCCTGTGATATTTCCGCCAGAAGTTTGATGCGCATTGCCGCCTGCATGGCGGAATCCTGTGAGCATCTGGACAAAAACAACCCGGCCTATTTTGCAGACCTTCTGCCGGCCGGGGAACACTGGCGGTTTTTTCCGCAATTCAGGAAAACCACGGCATTCATCGATATCGAAACAACGGGCATGGATGTGTTCGGAAATGAGATCACCACCATTGCCCTGTATGACGGGGAATCCATCAAATATTATGTCCAGGGGCAGAACCTGGATGCCTTCGTGGATGATATTGAAAAATACAACGTGATCGTCACCTACAACGGCAAAACATTTGATGTCCCCTTTATCGAGAAGTATTTTTGCATCCGGCTGAACCATGCGCATATCGATTTGCGATATGTCCTGAAAAGCCTGGGGTTCAGCGGCGGACTGAAGCGGTGCGAAAAGGCCCTGGGGCTGGACCGGGGGGATCTGGACGGGGTGGACGGCTTTTTTGCGGTTCTGTTATGGCGGGAGTTTCAGCAGACCGGCAATATCAAAGTTCTGGAAACCTTGCTGGCATACAATATTGAGGATGTGGTGAACCTGGAAACCCTGATGGTCACGGCATACAACATGAAACTCAAGGATACGCCTTTCAGCCGGACCCATGCGCTTCCCTTACCCGAAATTCCGGACATACCGTTCAAACCCGATCTTTCTATCATAGAGAGGATCAGGCAAAGATATCAGTTTTTTTGAGCGGTTTTTGTGACTTGCTCCCGAATTTCATTCAGCACTTTCGGCAGTGCTTCCACCAAGTATAAAGGCAGGGAAAGCAGTGTGTAGCCTGCAGTTTCAATGCCGTTTTCCGTACTTATCCGGTGGGCAATTTTCTGTAGGTCCGGAGGATTCAGGTCAAATCTGACAGCCAGGGAAATGTTTTTTTTTGTGACAAACTGTTGCAGCGATTTCAATGATCCGCTTTTTCCTGATTTGACTTCAACCGGGATGATCCATGGGCCATGGGAAATGACATAATCGATTTCTGCATTGGCTGTTCTGGCCTGTCTGACCCAGTAATGCAATGATGGCAAAAAATCCGGGACTGTCAAAAGGTGCTGGCCGATGAACTGTTCGGCAATGGCGCCTTCATTGACAAGATCACGGTCAGGAAAGGATTGAAGATACGTCCAGTCATTGCCGCAGATATGATTCATCAGCCCGATATCCATGAACAGTAATTTGTAAACGGTGTCTTTGATGGCCGTATTCAGAGGAAGACCGGAACAATGGCTGTGATAAACTTTGTGGCAGATTTTTGCTTTTGTTAAGAGATCGAGGATCTCCTTGATTTTTCCGGATGCGTGCTCCCGGGAGATGTTGCTGTATTTTACCTTATTTCCGACAATTCTCGGGATGGTTCTGAAGACTCTCTGCATGAGAACCAGTTGATGGGATCGGGCGTATTTGGAAAAATCATCCTCATAGGTTTCAGCGACCGAACGGTGAACATCTCCCACATCTCTGAGAGATCCGCTTTCACACCATACCTGCACCGCTTCCGGCATGCCGCCTGTAAACACATACTTACGCTGCTCTTTTTTGAGTTTTTCATGGGCTGCCTCGGGAAGGGGGGATGTCATGGAAAAATCCTGGATATATCTGCTTAAAGACGGCTCAGCAGCCAGGATGAACTCAGTGAATGTCATGGGGCTCAGATGCATGTATTCGATACGTCCGACCGGCATTGAGAATGAATGATCGGCAAGGGTGAATTCCAGAAGCGAACCTGCCGCAATGACCGGCAATGCTTTTTTTTCTTCATAAAAATAGCGCAGAAGCTGGAGTGCATGCGGTGTAGATTGAATTTCGTCAAGGAAAAGTATGGCACCAGGGGTCGAAACCGGTATGCCGCTCAATGCTTCGATTTCTCTTAAGGCAGCTTCTGTATCAAGGGTTTTGAAAATTTTATCCAGAAACAGATGCCGTTCCAGATTGATTTCGATCAGGGGTTTTTTCTGTTTTCTGGCAAACTGCCTGACCAGTGTTGATTTGCCGACCTGGCGGGCACCTCTGATGACCAGCGGCTTCCGGTTTGATTTTTTGATCCAGGTTTCGAGATAGGTTTCTGCCAAACGGTACATCATATTAAAACACCCCCGTATTTTTATTTAATTGCTATCAAAATACGGGGGTGTTGTCAATTTTTTTTACTGATCCTCGTCTATATTCAGCGTGAAAAATTTTTTTCCACGCTTTTTCAGCATTTGCAAAGCAGGCTGGCTTTTTTTTCTGTACAGAGCGTCTGTTTTCTGTCAGAAAATAGTCTGGTTTAAAAAGAGGAGGGTGAGATATGCTGATAAATTCATTTATACATATTCCGGCGGACTAAAGGAGTGTGTGCTGCAAAGATGATTCATATAATTTTTCGGAGGCAGACAACATATGGTGTTTCAACAGGATAAAGAAACAGGAGAATACATTGCCCTCATTTTGGAGGACGGAATCCAGAAAACCTATGGATGTAATTTTGAGGCATGCAAAAATCCGATTTGCAGTTGCAGAACGGTGGACGTTATCCTGGCACCGGTTCAGGACAACACCCGGCAGAATTCGCGTTTGTCTTCCCGCAGAATTGAGATCGATCTGATTGAAAAAAAATACACGTTTCCGTCAGACAGGTCAGCATACCCGGAGGATTCAGCATTTGCTGATTTGTTTTTGTCGCAGTTGGGTGACGAGGACTTTGCATTTCTGGATAATAAATTTTTGGCGTATAAAAATAAAATCAGTGAATCAACAGATGTTGAAGGTATAGAAGGGTTTTTTGATTACGAATCGGTGGAGCGGGACGGATTGATGTATGCGTACAACGATGTGCTGCCCTATGGAAACCAGATGCGTGTTAGCATTAACGACCGAGAATATTTGATTTTTGACCAGTTCTGCCTGCTGCCGGGCTGCTCATGTACACATACGGTTCTGGATATTCTGCCCGACGTAGAAGCAGAAACGATGCAGGAAACATCTTTCACCTTAAAGCTGACATATACCAGAAAGCACTGGGAGATTGATCAAGAACTTCCTGGCTCAATAACCCTGGCGGCCGTACGTTCAGCTATTGAAGAAAGATATCCTGATTTTTACAGGTCCCTTCGTACCAGGCATGAAAAACTGAAACACATCTACCAGAAGTGCCGGAAAAAGGAGTTTTTACCGGCACAACCGGCACAATCATCAAAAGTCGGCAGAAATGACCCATGTCCCTGCGTCAGCGGGAAAAAATATAAAAAATGCTGTTTTGTAAAAGTCAGTTCCGGGAAAACTGAAGAAAGTCCACCAAACCCGTTGATAGGGAAAACATCTGGTATCCTTTCCAAGGAAAAAATTGATTCGGTTTTGTGGCAAAAAGAGAACCGAAATGAATGGGATAACCGTTGAGAAAACAAGCTGTCTGCCGGAAAACCCGGCGGTGTCCGGGATGTGTTTAACCAGGCCGTGCCCCATGTGAAAGATGCCTTAGTACACTTTGGCATAAATACGATGACGTATTTATATTGCTATAATTCATGACATATGGCATAATAACTCCAAAACAGGGGGTGATTA
>JAWOEP010000250.1:0-3146 GCA_046482705.1 Desulfotignum sp. | reverse complement strand
TGTATCTGGAAAATGCAGATATTATCTGCAGAACAGTTGAAGATCTGGGCTTTGGTTATGCCGGCGGAAAAAATTCCCCCTATATCTGGGTGGACGGCCAGGGCAGAGATTCCTGGGAATTTTTTGATCTGCTGCTCAACCGCGCATCAGTGGTATGCACCCCGGGCGGCGGGTTTGGACGGTGCGGCAACCCGTATATCCGTATCTCTGCCTTTAACAGCCGCAACAATGTGAACCTTGCCATGGAAAGAATAAAAGAGGCCCTGAAATGACCCATTTTTTTAACGTAAAAACCTTTGATGAGGTCATGGCCTTACAGCAGCAGTTCGGACCCAAAGAGGTGAAAACCATTGCTGTGGAATATGCATTTTCCCGGATACTGGCCCGGGATGTGACAGCGCCTGTAAATATGCCGGGATTTCGGCGGGCCACCATGGACGGGTATGCCATCCAGGCATCTGCTTCTTTCGGGGCCTCGGAATCCGCCCCGGCATGGCTTGACATCCAGGGATCCATTCCCATGGGCCAGGTGCCTGATTTTGTGCTGGCACCGGGAAAAGCCGCCGCCATAGCCACAGGCGGTATGCTGCCCCGGGGTGCGGATGCGGTTGTCATGGTGGAACATACCCGGACCATAGATGAGACTTCCCTGGAAATTTACAAGAGCGTGGCACCTTTCCAGAATGTCATTGCAGAAGATGAAGATTTTAAAAAAGGGGATGTGGTCCTGGCGGCCGGTACTTTTATACGGCCTCAGGAAGTGGGACTGGCAGCCGGTATGGGGTTTTCAACCCTGTCGGTGCACCAGGTGCCGAAGGTGGGCATTATTTCCACCGGGGATGAAATCATTCCCATCCATGAAAAACCTTCTCCAGGCCGTATCCGGGATATCAACTCCTATACCCTCTCAGGGTTTGTACAGCAGGCTTATGCGCAGCCTGTGCAATACGGGATTATCAAGGATGATCCCCGGGCATTGAAAGCCTGCTGTGAAAAAGCCCTGGCTGAAACCGACATGGTGCTCATATCCGGCGGCAGTTCCGTGGGAACCCGGGATTACACGGTGGAGGTGCTGTCAGATCTTCCGGATACGGAGATTTTGGTTCACGGCATGTCGGTGAGTCCGGGCAAACCAACCATTCTGGCAAGAAGCGGCACCAAACCAGTATGGGGCCTGCCCGGCCAGGTGGTATCGGCCATGGTGGTGATGAAAATGGTGGTGGTGCCGTTTCTGCACAGGATCCAGGGGTATGCCGTACCCAGACCCCTGGTGCGGGTACCGGCCCGACTGACCCGGAATGTTGCCTCTGCCCAGGGAAGGCGCGATTTTATCCGGGTGACGCTGGAAAACGGGCCAACAGGGCTGATGGCAAAACCGGTGCTGGGGAAATCCGGTCTTATCCGGACCATGGTGCATGCAGACGGTCTTCTGGATATCGGGGAAAACCTGGAAGGTCTGGAAAAAGATACATGGACACAGGTAATTCTTTTGTAATATCAGCCGGATTATTCATTAAAGAAAAAATGAAAGCTGTTAGCTTTTAGCTGTTAGCTGTTAGCTGTTAGCTGTAGCTTAAAACTTTCATAAAAACATATCAGGGAAAACAATCATGACATCAAAACGTAACATATATCTGGATACCAAACCCATTGAAACTGCATGGCAGATACTGGTGGATACCTTTAAAGAACACATTACCCCCGTGGAAACCATTGAGGTGACCGCTGCCCGGGGCAGGGTCCTGGCCGCGCCTGCCATTGCGGTGCTGTCCAGCCCCAATTTCCATGCCGCTGCCATGGACGGCGTTGCAGTGGATGCCAGACACACCTTCGGTGCCAGCGATGATGCACCAAAATCCCTTGTCCCGGGAAAAGATGCTTTCTGGATAAATACGGGCCATGCCATGCCCGGGGGAACCAATGCTGTTATCATGATCGAACAGGTGAATGTCATTGATGAGCAAACCATTGAAATTGAAGCACCGGTATTTCCATGGCAGCATGTCCGCAAAATGGGAGAAGATATCGTTGCCACCAAGCTTTTGTTTCCCAGGGGTCAGCAGATCAATGCCTATGCTATGGGGGCCCTGCTCTCCGGCGGTATTTTCAAGGTGGCGGTGTATAAAAAACCCAAAGTTCTCATCATTCCCACCGGGTCTGAACTCGTACGGTGGGATGCGGTTCAGGTGGATCAGCTTGCACCGGGCCAGGTGGTTGAATCCAATTCCACGGTGCTGGGCGCCCTGTGCCAGGACAACGGTGCATATTTTGACTGCCACCCCATGCTCAAAGATGACCGCGACAAAATTACCAATGCTGTGGCCAAAGCTGCAAAGGGAGATTATGATATGGTCTGCATTATCGGGGGTTCATCAGCAGGATCAGAGGATTTTGCCCGGCATGTTGTTGCTGCTTTGGGCCAGGTACTGGTACACGGGGTTACCATGATGCCGGGGAAACCGGTATTGATGGGCAAGGTGTTTGAAAAACCCGTATTCGGCATCCCCGGATACCCTGTTTCCGCCATTGTGGCCTTTGAGCAGTTTGCAGGACCGCTTTTGCGCAGAATGCAGAAGCTGCCCGAGATGCAGACCCGTTCGGTCCCTGTCTCTCTGGCCCGGAACATTACGTCAAAGCTGGGTCAGGACGAATTTTTGCGGGTAAAAATAGGCGCAGTGGCGGAAAAACTGATTGCCTCCCAGCTGCCCCGGGGTTCGGGCAGTATCACCACCCTTACCGAAGCAGACGGAATAATTCGGATTCCCCGGGATGTGGAAGGGATTTCAGAAGAACAGGCCGTTACGGCCCAGTTGCTCAGACCCTTGTCAGCCATAAAAAATACCCTGGTGATTACAGGATCCCATGACAACACCCTGGATCTGCTGGCAGACCAGATGCGCAGATTCCATGACGGTATGGGCATTTCCTCCAGTCATGTGGGTAGTATGGGCGGGATTATGGCCATCCGGAACAAGGCCTGTCACCTGGCAGGGGTCCATCTGCTGGATCCGGATGACGGCACCTATAATATTTCCTATATCAAAAAATACCTCCCGAATATCCCTTTGCGCCTTGTGAACCTGGTCATGCGCGAACAGGGTCTGATTGTGCCCAAAGGCAATCCCAAAGGTATTCAGTCCATTGAA
>JAWOEP010000209.1:0-7068 GCA_046482705.1 Desulfotignum sp. | reverse complement strand
CATAATAAGATGAAATGGTTAACAAAATACCGGGAACAGGTCAAGCAAAATTTTCGTTTCAGAAAAGCGTTGCAGATTAACTGGGAGAACGGCTGCAGCACAAAGCGCATCCGCCATTGCGCCCAGGCGGTTTTGCATGAATGGTTTTCCTTGAAAAAAGGGTGCCATCTGATTTATAAAAGAAACCAGATCTAAAATAAACCAGAGCAAAAAAACAGTAATAACTATACCAGGAAAATACCCATGCAGGTAGTAAGACAGATTCTGCCCCATGCAGCTGATTTCAAGCGCTTCTGGAAACAAGCCGGTCCCTTTGCATTTGCTTTGACCAGTGCTGAATTTCCACCAGTGCTCCTGGCGCCGGAAGAATGGATTTTTGGGCATACTGCAGAGGATGTGCTCAAGGAATTGATGCAGTTCAATCAGAAAAAAATGGCCTTTGTTTCTGCTGAATTTAATCCGGACAATCAGGGCATCCTGCGCCCTGAAAACCTGGTTTCCTGGAAGATCCGCCATTTTCCGGAAGAATGGAACCATATGGCGAGCGATTTTTTCATACCTGAAGGACATCTGACCCGGGCGGTGGCAGATCAGATCAAAACACTTCCGGCACAGAGGGATGAAAAACAGCGCGTGGCCGCCGCTTTTTTTGTTCTTCTGGAAAAAAATCTGGATGCCATGGGATATGTGCTTTTAACGCCCCGGCCCGGATCCAGATATGCAGCCATCCGCAAATATCTGGCAGAATGGGAAGAGGATGAGGCAGAAGCAGGCCTGATATGAGGTTTTGGATTACACTTCATTTGTGAGTATCAGATCACACAGCAGTTTTTTATAATCTATTCCCGCTTTTTGAAATCCTTTGGTACCATATTTCATATTGCCTTCCAGCACAAAGTACCGGCTGCCGGCTGCCAGTATGTCAATACCCACATCATCCCAGCCGCACGCCTTTGCCGTGGAAAGGGCCAGGTCCAGAGCAGGCGCTGGCAGAGGATCGAAACTGATGCTGCCTCCCTGGAACACATTGGTTTTAAATGCGGATTTTCGGGCAACCCGCCAATAGGCCAGTACCACTTTTTGGCCAATGACAATGATACGCATGTCTTTGTCCACAGGCAGGTATTCCTGGATATAGGCCGGGCCTTTTTGCGCCAGATATGCTGTCAGGTCTGCCTGATTCCGGATCAAAAATATCCCCTCTCCCCTGGCCGACCCCCTGGGAACCTTGGCAATAAAAGGGAAGGAAAAACGGTCCAGAATGGTATTTTGTTGTTTTTGTCCGTAGAATACCCGGGTTCTGGGGTGGGGGATGTCCAGCATCTGGAACATGGCGGTCTGTCGGATTTTATCCATGGCAAAGGTGTAGGTGTGAAAACTGGGAAAGGTTGGTTTTCCCATGGTATGGAAAAGCGCGGCATAATAGGCTGTGGGATACAGCACCCGCCGTGCCGATAACAGGGCCTGTCTCTGGTCGGCATCATAATCGTAAAAATTGGGACGAAATCCCAGGGTGTCGATTTCAGGGCAGTTTTTGAGACGGGCCCCGATGGCCACCGGTTTGTGCAGCCGGGTCATGGGCCGATGATCCAGAATCTGGTGGTCTGCCATAAAAAATCTCTTTATTTTTTTGCATTTCCTTAACGCTTACAGGTCTGCATATCCCCGGGGATTGTTTTTCTGCCATTTCCAGGTATCTTTGCACATATCATCCAGGGTTTTTATTGCTTCCCATCCAAGCTCTTTTTTGGCTTTGGCGGGATCTGCCCAGCAGGCGGCAATATCTCCGGGTCTTCTGGGAACAATGTCATAGGGGATGGCACAGCCGCAGGCCCGCTGGAATCCTTTTACCATTTCAAGTACGGAAAACCCCCTGCCTGTACCCAGATTGTAGGTTACGATCCCGGGATTGGAAAAAAGTTTTGGAAGGGTTTTGATATGGCCGCATGCCAGATCGGTCACATGGATGAAGTCCCGCACCCCTGTTCCGTCCGGGGTGTCATAATCATTGCCGAACACCTGGAGCCGGTCCAGAGATCCTATGGCCACCCGGGATATATAAGGTACAAGGTTGTTGGGAATGCCCCGGGGATCTTCTCCGATCAGGCCGCTGGCATGGGCCCCCACCGGGTTGAAATACCGCAGCAGGGCAATATTCCATTCCGGGTCTGATCGAAAAAGATCGGTAAGAATTTCTTCAATCATCAGTTTTGTTCTGCCGTAGGGGTTTGCGGCGGACAAAGGAAAATCCTCTGTAATGGGAAGGCTTGCAGGATCACCATATACGGTTGCCGAAGATGAAAATACAATATTTTTGGGCCCTGACTGTGCCATCACAGACAACAGGTTGAGGGTTCCTGTGATATTGTTGTGAAAATAGGTCAATGGCATGGTCACGGATTCACCCACAGCCTTGAGACCGGCAAAATGGATTACTGCATCAGCACGGTATTGGGAAAGAATTCGGGTTACCGCTTCTTTGTCCAGCAGATCTGCCTGGAAAAAGTCCAGAGATTTTCCAGTGATCTTTTCCACCCGGTGCAGGGATTCCTTTGAGCTGTTGCACAAATTGTCCAGCACTGCCACATCATATCCTTCCTGTAACAGTTCCACGCAGGTATGGCTGCCGATATATCCGGCACCACCGGTGACAAGTATTTTCATTGCATGTCCTTGTAGGGCTTCAGGGTTATGGTTTTTTTTCGGGCTGTATGCATGAACAGATCCCGGCATATCCCGCATGTTTTGCAAAATTTGTCGCAATTTGCAAGGGTATTGAGAAAATCCGGACCCAGTTTTTTGTTGTCAATATAATACACGTCAGCCAGAAAACCGGTGGCATCCATAAGTTCCAGCAGATTGCCGTCAAAAGATTTTTGGATGTAGGCATCAATTGCTTTGCACAGAAAATTCGGTCCCAGGGTTCTGCCGCTGATCTTGATGGTATCGGCAAGACCGGCATAGGCGGTGATGTCTTCGGGCCGGATAAAGGGCACGCTAAAAAACAGGTGGGGGTGGTGAAAAAAAGTGTGGTGACACCCGAGGGTACGGCTGATCCGGTGGGTCTGCTCCTGGACCAGGCCTGTGTTGGACAGGGAGATCTGGGAATCATGGGTGAGTTTAAAAGGACAATGAAGCAGGCAGCCTTCATTGGCCATCAGTTCAATGCCCATTCGGGGATACGCCTGTCTGATGCCCTGGACCGTTTTTTCAAGGCAGTGAAAATCCCGGTTCAAAGACCGGTCCAGGACCAGTTTTCCCGGCAGCCTGAACCGGGTTTTCTCAATGGCATCCAGAAGAAAAAAAGCTTTGGGTGCAGTGTCGATCATCATGTTGATGCCGGGGACAGCCTCCAGTTTCGGAACCAGTTCATGGCCGGTTCCGGAAAGGGCATTTAGAAAATAGAGGTCCGAAAAAACAATACCCTGGATACCGATAGTTTCGTCCAGTTTTTGGATGGTATCCAGGGTCTGGTTTAAAAAAATATCATCCAGATACAGATCCGGGCGGATAAACCGGGAATTCAGCAGGCAATATGCTTTAATACCGGCCACCCGGCCCAGAATTTTTGTGAATGAAAAAGCATCCCCTGTTCTGCATTGCACCCGGGCATCTGCAGCCGGTCTGGAAGGAAGACCAAAATACACAGATGCCAGATCGGCTTTTTTTTGTGCCAGGCTTTCTGCATAAGCAGTGTCCGGTATAAAAGGTACAGATAATTGCATACAGATATGCTATAATAAATCATGGCTGGTTGGCAATGCATTACATCCTTTAATTTTGCAAAATTATGGGAAAAACAGATCCCGTGACATTGACATGCACAAAGGCCGTGGTTAAAATGAAAGTATTCAGGCAGATTTTTCCTGAATCGAATAAACCATAAGGAGAGTTTACAAATGATTGAACTGACAGATTCTGCCAAAACGCAGATTGATGAGTATTTCCAGGGAAAGGAACCTACTCCTATCCGGATCTTTCTCAATTCCGGCGGCTGAGGGGGACCATCTCTTGCCATGGCTCTGGATGAGCCTAAAGACTCGGATGATACCTATGATGTGAATGGACACAGATTTGTTGTGGACAAAGATTTCATGAAACAGGCTGAACGTATTAAGGTAGATTTTACAGGTATGGGTTTTCACCTGGATTCCAATATGGACCTGGGAGCATCTGGCTGTGGCAGCTGCGGTTCCGGTGGCTCCTGCGGAGACTGATTGCCAGTACTGATTTTTTAAAAAAGGTGCCCTTGGATTCATCGGGGCGCCTTTTTGCGTATACGGGGCCTAAGATGAAATTTTTCAGATGTGCTTTATTGACCCGTTCCAGGCTTCATGATAGCCTTGATTAATGAATATCTGCAAAAATTTGGTGATGGTTGGGTTTCTCTGATGGGGCGATACGTGTGGAAAAGGCTGGCCGCCTTCTTTTTGGCCGGAATGTTGTTTTATATGGCCGGTTGCGGCGGTAAAGATGCATCAGACAAAGAAATGGTGCTTGGCAACTGGACCCAGCTTCGGAACCGGGCCTATATCCTGCTGATAATCAATCCCAAGGGAATCTGGCAATCTTCTGTGCGCATTGCTGATGTGACATCCAAAATCGTTTCCAGCAAAGGCGATGCAGAGGGAACCTGGCATCTGCAGGAGGGGCAGTTGATTTTTACTGTCATGGAATCCACCATTGAAAATGTATGGGCCAGAAATCACACCTATGTGTTTGACATTGTGGAGCTTACCGACCAGAACATGCTGCTGCAGGAAGAAACCGGACGGGTGGCGAAATGGAAAAAGACCGGTGCCCGCAAACCCGGTGAAAAGTCTGAAAACACCGCAGTGAAAATTCCCATGCCTCCTATTGTGGTGAATTTGAACAAAATCAGTTCAGGTTCACCTGACCGCTATCTTTGCCTGAGCATGGAACTGGTCCTCAAGGAATTGATGCCCGGCCAGAATATCCCCCGGTTTCATCCCAGGGCCAAAGAAGCGGCTATTTTGTTTCTCAGTTCTCTTATACACAGTGATGTTGAGGATTTTGACAAGGTAAAAGACCAGAAAACACGGCTGAAGCAAGTGCTCAATCCCTATATGCAGGATGTTATTGAAGATATCAACATCAAGCGTGTAATTGTTTCCACCTCAGTGGAAAAGGTGGAGGAATTCATGATCGCACATACCTTGGGTGCAGAAAAAAATGGCGGTGCCGCTTCGGATGAAGGGGAACCGGAGCAGCAGGACACAGCATCGGACAATGACTGAAAAAGCCCATGGCCTGTGTACTCAGTCTGCCGCCCTGGCAGCGATGAGGGTTCCTGAGCGAATGGATATGATTGCTTTTCTTCCTTTAAAAAAATTGCTTATTCCCAGGGGGCTGCCGCGGAAAAGGGTCTGGTTCTCAAGGGGGTATGCAAGTCCCTGAAGGGTAACCCCTTCCACCTTGCGGGATACCGGGATAAGAGAAAGCAGATCACCGGGGGTTCCTGCAAGTTCCAGCCGCTCCTGCACCATATGAATTTCATTCCGGGCATCCATGATTCTGGCAGGAATGCCGATATCAGCAAGGTCTGCCAGCAGAAAAATATTGGCCAGGGTATGGTCGAGCCGCGTACCGGCAGCCGCCAGGAATGTGATGTCATCAGCCCCTTGTTCCAGGGCGTGGACCATGCACAATTGTGTGTCGGTCTGGTTTTTGCGGGCAGGATACGTAAGGACTTTTACCCCTTTTCCTTTAAAAAAATCCAGGGCAGGGGGAGCAATGGAATCCAGATCTCCGATGATGATGTGGGGCAGAAGATTCAGTTTCATCAGGTGGCGGGCACCGCTGTCTGCAGCAATGATCAGGTCTGCTGTCGCCAGAAGGTGATCAAGGCGCTGCTTCCAGCTTGCCTTCCAGCCCAAAACCTGAGGCTGGCTGCTGTCGCCTGTGGTTTCGCCGGTATCCAGGGATCCGCCGGCAATGATGATGCATTTCATGGCTTCTTTTTATCACGAAACAGCAGGGGAGAAAACCGGTATTTGTTTTGTGCCTTGACACTTTGGGAGCAAGCTTATATTTTTCATCAAAAATGATACCTGCAAATATAATACACCGCTATATTTTTAAAGAATTTTTGCCGCCTTTCGGCATCAGCCTTTTTTTTCTGACTTTTGTCTTTCTTATGACCCGGATTCCGGATATTACCAATCTGGTGGTAAACTATAATGCGGATATTACCGCCATTATCATGATGGTTGTCTATACGCTGCCCCGGTTTCTGGAGTTTACCATTCCCATGTCTGTAATGATTTCCGTGCTCCTCACATTCATGCGCATGTCCGGTGAAAATGAAATTGTGGCCTTGAAAGGGGCCGGCCTGTCTCTGTACCGGCTGCTGCCGCCGGTGCTGGTTTTCTGCCTTCTGGGAACTGTGCTCACCCTGTGGATAACCATATTCGGCGTTGCCTGGGGCAAATTGTCCATTAAACATAAAACCATTGAAATGGCCCGTTCGAGTATTGATCTGGCCCTCCAGGAGCGGCAGTTCAATTCCCATCTCAAAGATATCATGATGTATGTTTCCCAGGTGGACATGAAAACCAAGGACCTTACCGATGTTTTTATTGAAGACCGAACTGTTCAGGGAATGACCCGGATATCTGTGGCCCCCCGGGGCCGGGTGATCCATTCCCAGAATGACAATATGTATACCATTCGCCTGTATGATGGAATGATCAACCAGGTGGATGTGGGGGATAAGGCGGTTTCCACCATCCATTTCGGCAATTATGATATCAATATCGATCTGGCTGCCATGCACCAGGGAACGGGCAGCATAAGAAAGGATCTGGATGAACAAAATATAGGTGATCTCATCGGGTTCATCCGCACCGGCCCCCGGGACAATGCCGAGATGAGTGAGGCTTTGATGGTGCTGCATGAGAAATTTTCCGTTCCCTTTGCCTGTCTGGCCATGGGACTTCTGGCCTTTCCCCTGGGGGTTCAGTCCCTTTCTTTGCGCAGGTCTTCGGGTTTTGGTATGGGGGTGTTTTTTTTGCTGGTCTATTATTTTTTTCTGGCAGCCGGGTGGTC
>JAWOEP010000197.1:0-6480 GCA_046482705.1 Desulfotignum sp. | reverse complement strand
CAAAATCTGCATTGTCTTTGACTGCTGTCAGGTTACCGGTGGAGTGCCACATCATGGCGGTTTTTTCCTCCAGAAAGTTCTGGCGCAGGGTGCCCCATTCAATGGTGCCGGAAGGCATCACCCCGTGTTTTGCCCCTAAATCCTTCCAGAACTGCAGGGCGTCAATGACGGCCGGGTGGTCAAAATAGGTGGTGTTGCCGTCTCCGTTCATCAGCACCTGCCCGTTCTGCATGGCCAGGGCACCGAACATCCAGTAGGGGTAGCCGGTGGACGGGATCATGACCCCCCAGCGGTCAGCAGTGGTGATTTTTTTGCCCATGGTCACCATCTCTTCCCAGTCGGCCGGGGGCTGTTCCGGGTCCAGACCGGCTTTTCTGAACAGATCCTTGTTGTAATACATCACAATGGTGGACCGCTGGAACGGTATCCCCCAGGTTTTTCCAGCTGTTTTCCCGTTTTCCATGAGGGTGGGATAAAAAGAATCCAGCCAGGCTTTTTCTTCTGCCGTCTGGACCACATCATCAAAGGCCACGATGGCATCCTGTTCGATCAGTTCATAGATATCAATGGAAAACAGTACCGACAGCTGGGCCGGCTGACCGCTTTTCAGGGCTGCCAGTGCCTTGATGCGGGCATCATTGTAGTTTCCTGCATAAATGGCATTGACCGTGATACCGGGATTCTCCGCCATGAACTGATCCACCATGCCGTCGATCACCTGGGTCAACGGCCCGCCCACCGCCACAGGATAGTACATGGTCAGTTCCGTCTGTTTGGCTGCTGCCGTGCCTGCTGTCAGGCAGACACTCAGCAGCAGCCCCATCATCATCAATTGCATTTTTTGAAGCATGGGTCTTTTCTCCTTTACTTAGTGTTGGGTTGTCCATCATTTATTATAACGGTTACCGGTTTTATCAAACAGACAGACCGCGGCCTTTGGCCAGCTGACATGGATCCTGGCCTCAGGACCTGAAGAGACCTTGTTGCCGGTTCTGGCAAACAGGACCTGGTCGTCCAGCCTGATGCGAAGAATGGTTTCCGATCCCAGATAATCGGCAGCGATGATCTGTGCCGCTAGGCCGGTGTCGCCGATACGGACATGCTCCGGCCGTACCCCCACCATTCCCTGGTGTGGAGAAAATGTTTTCATTTTCCGGTCAGAGGGGGGGTCCGCCAGGGCTGCAGCAGCCTGCTGGCTGCTCAAGGTCAGCAGGTTCATGGGCGGTGACCCCAAAAACCGGGCCGCAAAAGCGGTGTCCGGGCGGTCATACAGTGCATGGGGCGGACCTGCCTGTTCCACCCGGCCGCTGTTGAGCAGGATCACCTGGTCCGCCATGGTCATGGCCTCCACCTGGTCATGGGTGACATAAATCATGGTCAGCCCGATCTCTTTTTGGAGCCGGTGGATCTCTCCGCGCATCTCGGCCCGGAGTTTGGCATCCAGGTTGGACAGGGGTTCGTCCATCAGACATACCTGCCGGCGGGACACGATGGACCTTGCCAGGGCCGCCCGCTGGCGCTGCCCACCGGACAGTTGGGACGGCCGCCGGTCCAGCAGGTCCTGGAGCCCCACCATATGGGCGGCCTCTGCCAGCCGTTCCTGCTGCCGGGCTTTGGACACCCGCCGGACCTTGAGCCCGAAAAGAATGTTTTCCCGGACGCTGAGATGAGGAAACAGGGCATAGGACTGGAAAACCATGGATACCCCCCGCCGGGCCGGATCCTCTCGGGTGATATCTTTGTCCCCGATGAGGATGGTTCCGGAAGAGACGGTTTCCAGGCCGGCAATCAGGCGCAGTATCGTTGACTTGCCGCAGCCCGAGGGCCCCAGCAGCACAGTCAGGCTTTTTTCAGGGACCGTGAACGACACCTGATCCACCCCTGTGATTGTTCCCCATGATTTAGTCAGGTTGCGGATGTCAATGCGGCTCACAGGGTCTCTCCACCGCAGACAATCAACCGGGCACCGGATTTGTGAATCATTTCGCATATGCCAGCCGGAGGGGTGCGGTCACAGAAAACCATACTGGCCTGGTTGATATGCCCGCCCCGGACATGGGCACTGCGTCCGAATTTGGAATGATCCAGCACCAGAAATGCGGCCCGGCTGTTCTGCTGGACAAGCTGCCTGGCCCGCACCTCTTCTTCATAAAAATCCAGCAATGTGCCGTCCTCATCCACCCCGGCCACCCCGTAGATGCCGATATCCACTTTATATGCCTGGAACAGTTCTACCATGCCCGTGCCGAGGATATCCCGGTCTTCGTTGCGCAGGCGGCCCCCGGCTATGGTGACTTCAAAGGTGGGATTGGTACTTGCCAGCAGGGCCAGATTGAGGTTGTTGGTGAAGATCCGCAGCTGATCATGATCCAGCAAAGCCCCGCAGATGATTTCAGGGGTCGTGCCGATGCTGAATGCCACGGATATACCATTGGGCACATGCCGGGCCACCTCCAGGGCAATGGCCTGCTTCTCTTCTTGATGCAGTACCTGCCGCCATGCATAGGCGGTGTTACCGGTCATGTTCAGGTGCTGGATGCCGCCCCTGACCCGCCGGGCCATGCCCCGCTCACACAGGCTGTTCAGGTCCCGCCGGATGGTCTGTTCTGCCACATCAAAATGGGTGGCAAGCTCTGCGACCCCGACAAAATCCCGCTGCCGGATCATTTCTATAATCTGGGCCTGCCTTTCGGACAATGGCTGGATTCTGTTGGAAAAACCACTGGTTTGCCGGGCATTGTTCATTTGAACAGACATCCTTTCCATCTGGTTTATTTGCAATGCCTAATCGTATAAAATATGGATGTTGGGGTTTTATTACGTGCAAATGAGTATTGTATGAAAATTCAAATGAAAATTCTTTCAGACAACCGCATCTCTTGTGGGTGTCAAAAAAGCAGGGAAAGCGCAAAATATTCACAATGAGAATCTCTTAACGCATTTTTAAAAAAAGCCTAATAAAAACCAAATATAGGGGCTGTATCTTGCAACCATTAAAGATGGGTAACCAGTTGTTTATGGATTTTTTACGAAGGTTTTTTAAATTGAATTGTGGGAGCGGTGTTAGCCATGTATTTTGTTCATGATATTCCGGGAAGACTTCGCGTAAAGATCGAGTATCTGAAAAATCATCCTGAACGGCTCAAGGAAATAAGCACACTGCTGGATGTTCCCGGTGTTTTCAGGGTGAAAAGCAATGCCTTGACCGGCAGTACTGTGGTTAAATATGACCCTGACGTGGTAAGTTCCGGCCGTCTTTTGGATATCCTGAAAATAAACGGGTATGCCATTGATCTGCAGAAAAATGCCATCAACCGGAAAATCAGGGACACCCATGAAAAAATGGCGATGAAGGTCAGCAAGGCGGCTGTTTCATGGCTTGCAGGCAGGGTTCTGGAAGCAAACGGGCTGTCAATGGTCGCCAGATTTATTTAGTATTCAGGGGTTCCTTTTGCAAACGGACTACGGATTCTTTAATCGTGAATTCGTGATTTCATTATCCCATCGATAAAAATTTCCAGGATCATTTATTTTTGCTTTACATCTCGCCTCCGATCCGTCCCAAAACCCAGGCGCACATGGACCGAACCCGGTCATATTGTCAATCAGCTTTCAATGGCAGATCTGACTATGAAGGTTCGGGAATTGCTGGATATAGCTTCAGATAAAAGCCATGATTAATTGTTCCATTGAAAAACAACCGTAAAGACGTGGAATGGCCTATACCGATTATGACATAAAGTTACTGGATCAGCTCAAGCAGGAAAACGAGGAACTGAAACAAACCTGTCAAAATCTGCAAGATGAGCGAGAATCTCTGGAAATGGTTATTGCCGAAGCCGGAAATAAGCAGCTTCGGGCCGAAATAGACTGCATGGAGCTGGAGCAGATTTTTTTAGCCGTCAGTGATGCCATGTGGGTGATCCAAGAAGGTGGCACCGTCATTAGGGCCAATGAAGCGATGCTGAATCTGCTTCATAAGCCAATCGAAGAAGTAGTCGGTCGGAAGTGTAGCGATCTGCTCAATTACGGACTCTGTCAGAACAAATCCTGCCCCCTCGAAGTCTGTTACAACCTTGTCAAAAAGGAATTTGACGTAGAAATCTTCACCGGTCAGGAAACCCGCAATCACTATATTATCAGCGTTGCGCCACTGACGACCATCATTGGAACCACAGCCATTGTCAGTCAATTTAAGAACATCACTGCCCGCAAAAAAATTGAACGGCAGCTGGAAGAAGTGAACCGGGCACTGTCTGAAATGGCTCGCATTGATGGTCTTACCGGCATTCCCAACCGCCGTTATTTCGATGAGTTCTTTGAGAAGGAATGGAAACGACTGGCGCGGGTGAAAAACCGACCTTTCTCAATGATTCTTGCCGACATCGATTTTTTCAAAAATTACAATGACAATTATGGCCATAAGCAGGGGGATGACTGCCTGATCCAGGTCGGAAAAACCCTTAAGGAGATCATTTTACGCCCCTGCGACATGGCCGCCCGTTATGGCGGTGAAGAGTTTGCCCTGCTTCTGCCAGAAACCGACATCAAGGGGGCTGAAACCGTTGGGGAGCGAGCTCGTCAGGCGATTCTCGATCTCCGGATAAGGCATGATTTCTCAAATATTGCCAGTCAAATTACGATGAGCTTTGGTGGTGCCATGTTGGTTCCCGCCCAGGACAACTCACCCGCGGACCTGGTCGTCGTAGCGGACAAAATGCTTTACAAGGCAAAAGAGACCGGCAGAAACAAACTGATCCTTGCACAAGGGTAATCTTCCAGCGCCCATAGAGATGATCGTTTAGACCGAACAGATCAAGAGCTACTTGTCTGAACTGTTACTGATGGTGACGGAAAATACCGGTTAGAGACAAGGCAGCCATCATTTCCGACCAGTCAAATCTGTTCCCGCCGGTGAAGGCTGGGTTAACTATTTTCCCTACTAACCCCATACCCTGGCGGGCACAATAAAACATTAAAGACTTTAGCAGGCTGACCTGTTCTTTCATATAAACGATAAATTATCAAAACGAAAATATTCCCGGCCGTGAAAAATCATGGATACCCAGGCAAAGCATGAGGTTTATACAGTGAAAGACCTGGGCAGTAGAAGTAAAAATGAAAGTATCGGTCAAACTCAAGGGAACCCTTGTCGGTCAGTGTGGCGGTCCATTCGGGAAACCAGGCCCTGGGCGTTTTACTGGACAAAACACTTCAGAATATTTCTGTCGAAAACAAAGAAAAAGTAGTGGACCGGAGTATATCCATCAGCCTGGAAGAAAAGGTGGATTATACCTAAATCCAGGCAGCACAGGGCTCACAAATCTCTAATTTGATATTCGCAGCGGGTTCTGGTACATAATACAAATAACCCGTTCAGGTTATAAGGAGGCCACCATCCATGAAAAGCAATACTACCATCGGCATCCTGGCTGTCTTACTGGCAGGATGCATTATTGCCGCCGGTATGCTGGCGTTTAAGCTGAACAGCACACAAACTGCCCTGGAAGCCAGTCGGCAGCGTACCGACCGATTACGCAACGATATCTCCGATCTCAAGACCCAGGCAGCCAGATTGTCTACAGAAGAGAGTAAGGTCCGCCAATGCACCAATGAACTGGAAGCGGTAAAAAAAGATTTAGCCCAGGCAAAGAGCGAATTTAGACGAAAAGAACAAACCTGGCGTGAAACCCGGCAAAACAGCAAAGCGTCATTTGCGGCGGAAAAACAGGCATTGACCCAGCAGTTATCAGCAGCTCGGGAAAACAAGCAAGCCATTGAAAACCGGATCAGGGAACTGCAGCAACAAATGTCTGAGATGCAGGCCCGGCTTGTTGATGCCAGGGAAAAAACCAGCCAGGTTGGAAATCAGGTAACTGCCTGTGAACAGCAGATCACCGCTCTGGAAAGCCGAAACAGTTCACTGAAGGTACAAAAGGATACGTCTGAAACACAGATTGCAGCGCTGAACGCACAGATTTCCGACCTGGAACCCCTCCAGGCGGAGCTGAAGCAGACACAGGCGGATCTTGAGGCGGCCAATGAAACAGTTGCACAGCTCAGGGCTGAACTTCATACGGCGGGGACAGAAATTGACCGTTTGAAAAATGAAACAGCAGAACTACGCGGAAAACTGGCGGCGGCTGAAACTGCGCTGTCAGAAAAGACATACACGGTGGAAACCCTGAATGAGGCCCTGGAAGATGCCAAAGAAAAGATCCTTCAGCTGCAAAGCCAGCAGGCTTCACGTGAACTGAAAATCTCCGAACTGATACAACACAAAGCCGCTCTGGAAAAAGCAGCTGCACAGACACAGGACATTGCAGCGGCACAGGAAAAGGAACTCAGGGTGTTGAACGCACAGATTTCCGACCTGGAACCCCTCCAGGCGGAGCTGAAGCAGACACAGGCGGATCTTGAGGCGGCCAATGAAACAGTTGCACAGCTCAGGGCTGAACTTCATACGGCGGGGACAGAAAT
>JAWOEP010000192.1:0-8056 GCA_046482705.1 Desulfotignum sp. | reverse complement strand
CTGTCCCCTTTTAAAAAATCCAGGCCCTTGTTTCCGCCGGGTGTTGCCAGCGCCCCTATGATGAAAATATTTTCATCGGTCACAGGAAGGCCTTCTTTTTCAAGGATCTTTTTTGCCTTGGGAATGCCCGGTTCCAGCAGATCAACCGGATCACCGTCAAATTTCTTCATACCCAGCTGCTTTTCCGCAATTTTAACAATTTCCGGATCAGGGGGCATGGGGGTTCTGCCGAAATACCCCAGCACCATTTTGCCGTATCCGTCTGTAATTTTCTGCCAGCTGCCCTGGGTCACATTGGCATAGGCCTGCTGGAAATAAAACTGGGACACCGGGGTGACAGATGTGCCGAATCCCCCTTTGGCAATACATTCAGACATGGCCTTGACCACTTTTGGATACAGATGCAAAGTTCCGGTATCGCGCATCATCATGGTATTGGCGGTCAATGCCCCTCCAGGCATGGGGGATAAAATAACTTCAGAAGAAACTTTCAGGGCCTCGGGGGGGAAAAAATACTCGGACAGACACTCTTCCTGAACACGGTTGGCCTCCAGAATTTTATCAATATTGATATCCAGGAAAAACTCTGTTCCTTTCAATGCGTGCCACATGGAGATCATATCCGGCTGACAGGTACCGCCTGACAAAGGGGATCTTGCCAGGCAGACACCGTCACACCCCGCTTCGATGGCGGCTTTGTACTGTGATACGCCGATACCGGCTGTTTCATGGGAATGCATCCAGATGGATGTCCCTTCTCCCAGCAGTTTTCTGGCACCCTTGACAGTGTCATACACCTTGGCAGGATTGGAGGTGCCTGATGCATCCTTGAAACATACGGAATCATACGGAACCCCGGAATCCAGAATCTCCTGCAACTTTTTGAGATAAAAATCCGGGTCATGGGCTCCGGTGCAGCCGGGGGGCAGTTCCATCATGGTCACCACCACCTGGTGGTGGAGCCCTGCCTCTTTGATGCACTGTCCTGAATACACCAGGTTGCGCACGTCATTTAAGGCATCAAAATTGCGTATATGGGTCATGCCGTGCTTTTTGAACATTTTTGCATGCAGATCGATCATATCCTTTGGCTGGGCTGAAAGGGCCACCACATTGATTCCCCTGGCAAGGGTCTGAAGACGGGCATCCGGTCCGGCAGCTTTTCGAAACCGGTCCATCATGGAAAATGCGGATTCCCCGCAGTACATGAAAAGGCTCTGGAACCGGGCACCCCCACCGGCTTCCAGATGATCGATACCGGCTTCCACAGCAGCTTCCACAGCAGGAAGAAAATCATCTGTCAGGGCACGTGCCCCGAAAACCGACTGAAATCCATCCCGAAATGAGGTGTCCATAATGTGAATTTTTTTCATTGAAACCATCCTTGAAGTATTAAAACAGTGGTCAATGCCGTCCCGCGCGCGCCCTGTGGGCGGCTATGGCAGCACTGATAATGGCTGTCAGTTTCAGGTGTTCATCAGGTGCCTGTCTGGGTTTATTCCGTGCAGGTTTTCTGGCACCAGCCAGTGATGCTTCTTTTTTTGTAAATGGTGCAAGCAGTTTGGCAAAAATCAAAATGAGAAAAAACAACAGAACAAGAAACGAGAAAACCACTCCCATACCGAGTATAGTGAGCTTTAATCCCTGAATAATCATTGATAACTGGTCTCCAAAAATGTTTTTCGATCTTGATTCAATATTATTCCAACCAATTACATACCCGAGATATCCTGTAAAGTAAAGTCGGTAAATGCAGTATTTCCCTGTAAGAATTTTTCTGACCAGAGCCCCTGGCCGGGCCATGCTTTCTTGCATTGGTGCCGGCGATCAGACATTTCACGTCTGCATGCCTGTTCTGCCTGCTTGCAAATCAGACATCAAGATTCCTGTTGCATGCCTTTTTTCCTTATCAGGAAAGTTCCCAATCCCCATGGGTTGTCCCCTGCCCGCCACCTTTAAGCCCTTATCCGGCATCCACCCCTGTATTCCGCATCTGGCAATGCGTTCACAAACCATCAGCAGGAAACCTGTTCCCTGTGCACAGCCTCAGATTTACATCCTCTTGTTCAGCCTTTCATATACTAGGATTGGATAAAAAAAACATCTCTGATAAGGTTGCAACACTTTTTTCTTTCTCCAGGCATGATGGTTGCTAAGCACGTTTTCATGTAACCAAACGTTCGGCCATTACTTTACGTTATTACAGACAGGTCACCACCCACAACAAAACTGACACACAAGGAGAGATCATGCACAAAGCAGAGGCGCCCGCGGAAACGCTTATAATCGATGATGACGAGCCTCCGAGCGGCAGGCTTGCCATAGACACTCTGTACCCGGCCCCGCCGGCCGGAATGTTCCCCTTTCACCTGACCCGCCCGGTATTCATCCTGCCGGCAAAAAAAACCTCATCCCCGCGTCACCCAAAACTTCGCCCTGAAACCAGAGCGTTTCAAAAACAATTTTTCCCCGGTTCCGCGGCCCGAAACTGGCACGACTGGCACTGGCAGGTGCGTAACCGCATCCACACCTATGAACGGCTCAACCAGATCCTGCCCCTGGGACAGGACGAATATCTGGCTGACAACACGGTTCAGCTGCCCCTGAGCATCACCCCTTATTATGCCAGCCTGATCCCCAAAGATGCGCCGGATCATCCTTTGCGGCGGTGCGTGGTGCCCACGGCCGGTGAATGGGTGAAACTGCCCTGCGAATCTGATGATCCCCTGGGAGAAGACCATCAGAGCCCGGTACCCGGTCTGGTGCACCGGTATCCGGACCGGGTGTTGTTTCTGCTCACCGATTTCTGTTCCACCTACTGCCGGTACTGCACCCGGTCCCGGATGGTGGGCCATGGGGGGAGAATCCGTGCCAGCCGGGCCCGGTGGGAAAAGGCCATCACCTATATCGCCGCTAACACAAGTGTCCGGGATGTACTGCTGTCCGGCGGGGACCCTTTGACCCTGAGCAACGACCGCCTGGAATGGGTGCTCTCCCGGCTGCGGCAGATTCCCCATGTGGAAATCATCCGCATCGGTACCAAGGTGCCTGCGGTACTGCCCCAGCGCATCACCCCGGCATTGGTGAGAATGCTCAAAAAATATCACCCCCTGTGGATGAGCCTGCATTTTGCCCACCCGGACGAATGTACACCTGAAACCCACAAAGCCTGCACCATGCTGGCAGATGCCGGGATCCCTTTAGGGTCCCAAACCGTACTGCTCAAGGGTGTCAATGATTCAGTGCCTGTCATGACCCAATTGATGCACCAGCTTATGAAAATGCGGGTCCGGCCCTATTACCTGTACCAGTGTGACCCCATCTCCGGGTCCGGCCATTTCAGGACCTCCATCACCCGGGGCCTGGAGATCATCCGGGGCATGAGAGGGTTCACCACCGGGTATGCCGTGCCCACCTATGTGGTGGATGCCCCTGGCGGCGGCGGCAAGATCCCGCTCATGCACGACTATGTGAGCGGCCACACCAGCGACGACCTGGTGCTGACCAATTATGAGAACAGATCCTTTACCTATCCCGATCCAGGCCTGGAAAGCTTTCAGAGCTTACCGGCGGCGGAATGACAAAAATCGTGGGAGAACAGCCAATGATCATCGGATTGACCTATGACCTGCGCCAGAATTACCTGGACAGGGGATACACAGAAGTGGAAACCGCGGAATTCGACTCTGTGGAAACCATCGCAGCCATCGAACACGCCCTGTGCGACCTGGGGCATACCCCCGTGCGCATCGGCAATGCCCGGCAGCTCATTGAATGCCTGGTGAAAGGCGAACGCTGGGACCTGGTGTTCAACATTGCCGAAGGTCTGCACGGCGTGGGCAGAGAAGCCCAGGTGCCGGCCATCCTGGACCTGTACCAGATCCCCTATACCTTTTCAGATCCCCTGGTCATGTCTTTGACCCTGCACAAGGCCATGACCAAGCGGGTCATCCGGGATGCGAAGCTTTCCACGGGACAGTTTTTTCTGGCTGCCGCTCCGGAAGATGCCGGCCGGGTGCCCTTTGATCCGCCATATTTTGCCAAACCCGTGGCCCAGGGTACTGGCATGGGCATCACAACCGATTCCGTGGTCCGGGACAAAAAGGACCTGTCCCGGGTCTGCCGGGCGTTGATGGACCAGTTCGGCCAGCCCGTGCTCATCGAGCAGTTTCTGTGCGGCCGGGAATTCACCACCGGCATTGTGGGCACCGGCCCCCTAGCAAAAGTGATGGGCACCATGGAGATCATCGTACTGGCCGATCCGGGAAAGGATGTCTATTCTTTTGAAAACAAAGAGGGATGGCAAGGCCGGGTCCAGTACCTGCCTTTATCGCAGGATGTGGACCCGCTGATCCGGGATGTGGAAACCCTGGCCCTGGCTGCCTGGCAGGTGCTGGAATGCCGGGACGCAGGCCGCATCGACATCCGGTGTGATGCACAAGGCACCCCCTGCTTTATCGAGGTGAACCCCCTGGCCGGGCTGCGGCCCCATTATTCCGACCTGCCCATGGTGTGTGAATTTTTCGGGACATCCTATGTCCGACTTATCGACATGATCCTGGCTTCCGTCCTGGAACGGGTGCCGGTCAAACTGCTCAATGCCTGCCCGGAACCGGCATGAACCGCACTGTTGCGATTGTGCACAATGCCGTGACAAACCCGGCCCTGCCGGACGAGGCAGATGTCCTGGTCCAGGTGGATGCGGTATCCGCGGCCCTCAACAGCCTGGGATACGATCCCATACCGGTGCCATGCACCCTTGACCTGAACGCGTTAAAGCAGACCCTTGAAAAAATCCGGCCCCTGGGAGTGTTCAACCTGGTGGAGTCCCTGGAAAACCGGGGCAGCCTGATCCATGTGGTGCCTGCCCTGCTGGACACCCTGGGTGTTCCCTATGCCGGGTGCCCGGCACCGGCTGTTTACATCACCTCCCACAAGGTGATGGCCAAAGAGCGCCTGTACCTGGCCGGCCTGCCCACCCCTGCCTGGATCAATCCCTTTCCTGAGGACATGCCCTGGCAGGGCGGCATGGACCCGGGCGATGACACCGCTGACGGCACTGGCGTCACTGGAGCAAAACCGTCCCAAACAGAATCCACAGGACCCGGATATATCGGAGACGGGCATTCCGAAAACAGACCTGCCATCACCGGGCCTGCCCTGAAACCAGATGGCCCTGCCCCTCTGTGGATCATCAAATCGGTGTGGGAACACGGTTCTTTGGGACTGGAAACAGAACACCTGGTGACCGGCACGGCAAAGACCGTGACCCGGCTGCTGAAAGAAAGGGCCCCGGGCCTGGGCGGGGCCTGTTTTGCCGAACAGTTCATTTCCGGACGGGAATTCAATCTCTCGCTGCTGGCCGGCCGGTCCGGGGTGACCGTGCTGCCACCTGCTGAGATTCTTTTTACCGACACCCCGGCAGACCGGCCCGCCATGGTGGGATTTCGGGCCAAATGGCAGGAAGATTCAGAAGAATACCGCAACACCCCCCGGCGGTTTGATTTTACCCCTGGGGATACCCCCCTGTTAAGAGAACTGGAAGCCCTGGCCCGCCGCTGCTGGCACCTGTTCCACCTGGCCGGCTACGCCCGGGTGGATTTCCGGGTGGATACGGATGGCCGCCCGTTTGTCCTGGAGGTCAACACCAATCCCTGCCTGTCTCCGGATGCCGGATTTGCCGCCGCCCTGGACCGGGCAGGGATCTCATATACCCACGCCATCAGCCAGATAGTGACCAACCAATTATGTTCAGAATAAGACGTATCTTTGACGATGCTATCCCGGTGAACCAGGATGCCCTCCGCCAGGTCAAAGCCATCCTTCAGAAACGGATCCCTGCAGTGTCGGAACAGGAGATCGCCCACCTGGGAGACAAACTGCGCAACCCGTTCACCCTGCGGTTCCGCCCCATTCTGTTTGTGGCGGAAAACATGCGGCACAAGGTGCTGGGGTTTGCCATGGTCCTGCATGAACCGGACATCAATTTCTGTTTTCTGGACTGGATCGCCACCGCCAGGGACACCCTGCGGGGCGGGCTGGGCAGTGCCTTGTACGAACGGGTCAGAACCGAATGTGCGGCCCTGAAGGTCAGCGGGCTGTTCTTTGAGTGCCTGCCCGACACCCCGGGAGAATGCGAACCCGGCCTAATCCAGGACAACATCGCCCGGCTGCGGTTCTATGAGCGTTACGGGGCCCGGCCCATTATCGGCACCGGGTATGAAGCACCGGTGAACCCGGAAGACACCTGCATGCCGCATCTGGTATATGACGACCTGGGAAAGGACACCCCTTTGGCGCGGTCCCATGCAAAAAAGGTGGTACGGGCCATTCTGGAGCGCAAATACAAAGACCTGTGCCCGGCAGAATACGTGGAACAGGTGGTGGCCTCCATCCGGGACAACCCGGTGAAACTTAGGCCCTTTTGCCATGTGCGGCCCCACAAAACCCGGCGGGCCGTCCATGACCGGTTTTCAGAAAAAATCGTTCTGGTGGTGAACCAGGACCATGAGATCCACCATATCCATGAACGCGGATATGTGGAATCCCCGGTGCGCATCACAAGGATACTGTCCCACCTGGAAAAAAGCGGCCTGTTCGAAACACTGGAAACAAAGCCCTTTCCCGACATCCATATCCACGGGGTCCATGACGCGGATTTCATCGAATACCTGGCCCGGGCCTGTGAAGAGGTGCCCGCGGACAAATCCCTTTACCCCTATGTGTTTCCCATCAGAAACAAGACCCGGCCCCCCAGAGAATCCACAGTCCTGCCGGGATACTACTGCATCGACACCTTCACTCCCATCCACCGCAATGCCTATCCTGCGGCCCGGGCCGGGGTCGATGCTGCGCTCACGGCAGCGGATGCACTGCTGGCGGGCAGACGCATCGCCTACGCCCTGGTGCGGCCACCGGGACACCATGCGGAACGAAGATCCTTCGGCGGGTTCTGCTATTTCAACAACGCGGCCATTGCGGCCCGGCATCTGCGGGAACAGGGCCGGGTGGCCATCCTGGACATCGACTACCACCACGGCAACGGGCAGCAGGATATCTTCTATCACCGATCTGACATCCTCACCGTGTCCATCCACGGCCATCCTGAATTTGCCTATCCCTATTTCACAGGATTTGACGATGAAACAGGCACAGGCGAAGGCGAGGGATGCAACTGCAACCTGCCCCTGGCAGAAACCGTTGACGGCAAAACCTTCCGCAGCGCCCTGATGCGGGCTCTGGCAAAGGTTGTTGCATTTGATCCGGACTTTCTGGTGGTCTGCCTGGGACTGGACACGGCCCGAAACGATCCCACCGGCACCTGGTCTCTGACACCCAAAGATTTTTTTCGGAACGGCCAGATGATCGGGGCTGCCGGTCTCCCCCTGGTGGTGGTCCAGGAAGGCGGATACAACACCCGGAACCTGGGTGTCAATGCCCGGCACTTTTTCGAGGGCCTGGCAGAAGCCGTTTTCACCCCGACCCGGACCAAAACACTGTCCCAGCAGCCCCCCAGAGGTATTCAATTCCGGTATGCCCCTATGCCCGAAGATGTGGAAAAGATCCGGCACCTGGTGGCCGCCACCGGATATTTCAGGGACGAGGAGGTAGAGATTGCGGCCGAGCTGGTGACAGAACGCCTGGAAAAGGGCCCGGCCAGCGGATATTATTTTGTCATGGCCGTCCGGAACGGCGGCCGGCTTGCCGGCTATGGCTGCTACGGCCCCATCCCCTGCACCCTGGCCGGATACGATATTTACTGGATCGCCGTGGCCCCTGAATTTCAGGAAAAAGGCCTGGGCCAGGCCATTCTGGCAAAAATGGAGCAGCGGATCACAGAAGCGAAGGGACACACCATCTATGTGGAAACCGCATCCCAGCAAAAATACGCCCCGACCCGTGCCTTTTACGAACGCTGCGGATACACGGCAGCCGCGACCCTGCCCGATTTCTACAGCCCCGGGGACGACAAGATCATTTACAGCAAGCCGGTGCCGTTATCCGTGTGATTTTTTCAACGCAGTGATCTTTCGGCCGGCCGGCAGCTGTTTGATTT
>JAWOEP010000048.1:0-8337 GCA_046482705.1 Desulfotignum sp. | reverse complement strand
AGTTTCAGAGCCGTCGCTACGATGCGCTGGTTGCCCATACAGCGATTGTGTTTGCTCGTTATATCATGCTGGAACTGGCCAGACGTTCGGCAAAAGATCCAAGAACGCTCCATCCCATGGGACAGGGCATTGAGTATGGCCAGTTTATGGGCGGTGTCATGGCCGTCAATGTCCAGAGACGGTTCTGCTTCAGCAAAACCCAGTTCCTGGGCTTTTTTCAGGGCATCTTCAAAAGAACATCCCTCCCGGGAAATCCTGGTGAGGATGTAGTTGCAGGTCCCGTTCAAAATAGCGGACATGGATGTGATATCGTTGGCAACCAGAGATTCCCGCAGGGTTTTGATAATGGGCATGCATCCCCCGCAACTGGCCTCAAACGCCAGGTCCACCTGGTTTTTCCGGGCGGTTTTTACCAGATCGTTGCCCCATCCTGCCAGCAGTGCCTTGTTGGCGGTTACCACATGTTTTTTGTTTTCCAGGGCCTGGCAGATAAATTCTCCGGCCACGGTTTCTCCGCCGATAAGTTCCACAATAATATCAATATCCGGGTCCGTGAGCACGGTCATGGCATCAGATACCAGATCTGTGCTGCCGAGATCTATCCCCCGGTGGGTTTGTGTATCAATATCAGCAATGGTTTTCAGGTTTAAACGGGCACCGGTTCTGGATTCCAGCAGCCGCTTTTTACGGGTCAGCAGCGCTGCCACCCCCGTACCCACAACACCAAACCCCAGAATACCGATGTGGATTGTTTTCATGGCTTTTATTCTCTCCGAAAAATTGGTCTGTGTTAAAAATTATGATAGATACAATATATAGGCGCCTGTGTCAAAAATCTTTTGACTTTTAACCCCCATATGTTTATCATTGTCAGGCTTTTATAAGGACCCAACCATCCACACACAAGGTGATTTCCATGAATGATTCACTGACTTATGCTGATTCCGGCGTTGATATCGACAAGGCCAACCAATTGGTTGACAGAATCAAAGATATTGCCAAATCCACTCCAAGATCCGGTGTCATGGGAGAAATCGGCGGTTTTGGCGGTCTTTTTTCTCTTAACCTGTCCAATATTTCAAACCCGGTGCTGGTCAGTGCCACGGACGGGGTGGGGACCAAATTAAAAATTGCGTTCCAGATGGATCAACATGACACCATCGGCATTGATCTGGTGGCCATGTGTGTCAATGATATCATTGTCCAGGGAGCAAAGCCGCTTTTCTTTCTGGACTACCTGGCCATGGGCACACTGGAAACCACGGTGGCTGAAAAAATCATCCAGGGCATTGCCAATGGATGCACCCAGGCCGGATGTGCCCTTATCGGTGGTGAGACCGCGGAAATGCCCGGCATTTACCAGGCAGGCGAGTATGATCTCTCCGGGTTTGCCGTGGGTATTGTGGACAACACCAAAATCATTGACGGGTCCTATGTCAGGCCGGGGCATAAACTCATAGGCCTTGCCTCCAGCGGCATCCATTCCAACGGGTTTTCCCTGGTAAGAAAAATTTTTTTTGACCACTGCAAATATGATGTGGCCACCCGGATACCGGAACTTGGGACCACCCTTGGTGAAGAGCTGCTGCGTCCCACCACCATTTATGTCTCCACCATAATGAGCCTGCTGCGGGATCTGCCCATCCACGGGCTTGCCCATATTACCGGCGGCGGCATAGATGAAAATATTATCCGGGTTATCCCTGATGCATGCACAGCCGTTATCCACAAAAATGCCTGGGAACCCTCCCCCATCTTCAGGCTGCTCCAGAATCTGGGCAATGTGGCAGATACGGAAATGCAAAGAACATTCAACAACGGCATAGGCATGGTGATGGTGGTGCCGGAAAAATCTGCACAGGAAGTGATGGACCGTCTGGCAGCCATGGAAGAAAAAGCCTATGTCATCGGTGAAATCACCGCCAGAAAAGAGAATGAAAAAAAGATCCAGTGGATCTGATTCCCAGATGATCGTTCTTGGTATTGAATCTTCCTGTGATGAAACTGCAGCAGCGGTGGTGGACAAAAACAACCGGATACTGTCCTCGGTAATCGCCTCCCAGGTGGAAGTCCACAGCCGGTATGGCGGTGTGGTACCGGAACTGGCATCCCGCATGCACGTGGAAGCCATTACCCCGGTGGTGGAAAAAGCCGTGTCCCGGGCAGGCATTTCCATGGGTGATATACAGGGAGTGGCTGCTACCCGGGGACCTGGACTCATCGGTGCCCTGCTGGTGGGTTTCTGCTTTGCCAAAGCATTTGCCTGGGGCCGGGGGCTGCCCCTGGCCGGGGTCAATCATCTGGAAGCCCATATCCATTCCCTGTTTCTGGCAGCCCCGGATCTTAAATTTCCCTTTACCGCCCTTGTGGTATCCGGCGGCCATACCAATATCTACCATGTCTCAGCCGACAACCGGTTTGAACTCATGGGCCAGACCAGAGACGATGCTGCAGGAGAAGCCTTTGACAAGGTTTCCAAAATGCTGGGCCTGGGGTATCCGGGAGGGCCTGTGATCGAGCAGATGGCCAAAACCCGGGATTCCGGTCAGATTCGCTTTCCCAGGTCCCTTCTGGAAAAAGACAGCTTTGATTTCAGTTTTTCCGGTCTTAAATCAGCCGTGGGAAGGTATATTCACGAAAATCCTGTAAAAAGCCCGGCAGACAAGGCCCGGGTGGCAGCCGCTTTTCAGGCGGCAGTGATCGATGTGCTCTGTGAAAAACTGCTGCGGGCAGCCAGGTACAGGTCCTGCCGCCGGATTGGTATTTCCGGCGGGGTTTCAGCCAACCAGACCTTTGTGGCCGCGCTGAAGCGGCGTGCTGCCGTCAAAAACATCCAGGTCATTGCACCGCCCGTATCTCTTTGCGGCGACAATGCCGCCATGGTGGCGGCACGGGGTGCGGTCATGATCCGGGACGGCTGCACCTGCAGCCTGGAGGATGACGTTTTTTCCAGGACCCTGCACCAGTAACCCTGGAACATGATGTTTTTTTTCAGGACCCTGTAGCAGCCATGCCGTTCTCAGTACGAATGCCAGCCCAGATATTTTCGCTTATACCGGTATATTCTTTCCAGACAGACCTCTGCTCCGGCCTGGAGTGCCGGGTCTGATTCCAGCTGTCCCGCCAGGGCCTGAAACCCATTTTCAATGCTGGGGCCTTTATGGCAGATCAGGGCAAGGTCGATATCTGCCGCCAGCACCTGTGCCATACAGGTTGCCATATCATGGCCAATGGCCTTCATGTCCAGATCATCGGTGAGCACCAGCCCCTGGAACCCCAGTACATTTCTTATCATATCCCGGGCAATGGCCACGGACAGGCTGGCCTGCCACAGGGGATCCAGCCGGGGATACACGATATGGGACAGCATCAGCCCTGTGACATCCGCCTGCACAGCCGCTTCAAAAGGCACCAGATCCGATGCTTCCAGGCTGGAAAGATCTGCATCCAGGATTGGCAGCTGGTGGTGGGAATCCAGCACGGTTCTGCCGATACCGGGAAAATGCTTGGCAACGGCCATGATACCTTTTTTCTGCAGGGTCTTTATGACCGTGGTTCCCAGATCCGCAACAGTGCGGGCATCACCGGCAAAGGCACGGTCCTGCATGATGGAATCTGTTTGCCCGTCCACCACATCCATCACCGGTGCCAGGTTCATATTGATCCCGGCATCCCTGAGTTCTCCGGCTGTAATGTGCGCAAAATTCTCAGCTTCTGACCGTGTTCTGATATACGGGTTGCCTGGAAACCGGGTATAGGGTTCCGGCAGCCTTGCAACCTTTCCGCCCTCCTGGTCCACTGCAATGAACAGGGGCGGCTGGCCGCAGGATTTTGCAAAGGCCTGGGCATCATTGCACAGCTGTTCCAGCTGTTTTGGGGACTGAATATTGTACCGGAACAAAATAATGCCCCCGGCCTGGTATTTTTCAATAATTTCCTTTAAGTCCGGTGTAAGGCCGGTGCCTTCAAATCCCAGCATCAACCGCTGGCCTGCCAGGTGAAAAACATGCTTATCCATTGAGCGCTTTTTCGGCCTGTTTTAATGCCAGGGTCACTTTTTCAGACAACACCCCCGCCTGTTGCAGATGTGCTGCAATCTCTTTCAGTCCCGCATCTTCCGCTTTTTTGGCCCAGGAAAAAAAATTGTCCTTATGGCTGTCATTGTGGTCCACCCAGTGGGAGAGCAGAACAGCCAGTTTTTCCTCCATAGACATTTCTTGACCATCTTCATGGCCTTGCCCCTGTGTGTGCTCATGCGCATGGGTGTGTTCATGCGGATGGGTGTGTTCGTGTTCATGGCTGTGTTCATGCGGATGGGTATGTCCAGGTTCCTGGTTGTGTTCATGCGCATGGCTGTGGTTGTGGCTGCTGCCGTGATCGTGATTATGGTCGTGGCTCATAGCTATTCTCCGTTTAAATGTTTATCCAGTCTTACAGGTTCCGGTGTATGCTGGCCCACCGGTCTCCAGTTGCAGAATGCACTGATTTCAATACCGTTAAAAATTATGGATACGGGCCGGTCTGCAGACACCACCACCACAATGGTCCTGGCATTGGCCGCTGAAAACCGCAGAGCAGAATTATACCTGGCGCCCCTTGCCATGTTCTCCCAGTTGATGGTCTTCCCGTCCAGGAGGCAGGCAAACCCGTGAATGGCGCTGTCAGCCGTCAAATGGACAGCCCCGTCAATTTTGAGCAGAGAGCAGACAAGGTCTATGTTCTGGGGTTCCACAAGACTCAGGGGCGGATCCAGAACATGGCCGGACAGCCTCAGGGGCGGATCATTGAGATCGATGACCAGGGTGCAGCCATGACGGGCCCTGCCGGCGCTGTGGACCAGGTGGGATACCACCTGAAAAAGGATGGTGGATGCAGCGGTGTCCATTTCTGTATCCAAAAGCAGTTCTTCCAGTTCCACCAGTTTGGCTTCCCTGGTGGTGGAATGGAAACTGCCGTCAAAAAAAGAAGCGATCCTGGTATCATTCAGGTATAAAAATCCATAATCCCCTTTAAAATGGGCGGCTATGGCATAATCAGGCACAGGTCCGCCTGTGATGCCGATAATGGCAGTGCCGTCAGATACCAGTTTGCGGTCTGATTCTTCCACCGCCAGAAGCAGCTTGCGGATATGCTTGACATTGGATACCTGGGGCCGTTCATGTTCCTGTATTTTGGTGATAAATTCGGTTCTGGTTATCTGTCTGGGGTCACAAAAAAACAAAATCCCTTTTGGCCACGATCCCTCTTCTTTGGTTTTTGAAATATCCAGAATATTGTTGAGGATGGATGTCACCCTTATCCTGCTGTCATATCCGAGGTTGCGCTCTCTTTCATCCACAATATGATCAGCTATGGCCTGCAGGGCATAATTTTTAAGTACATATTCAGAAGAATTTATGGCAGCCTTCCGGGAGTTGAAATCATGAATAAGCAGGGTGGCAGCCTGCTCCAGCCATCTTTCCGTAGGATAGATGGAACACAGGTCCGGATGGTGTTCTGTAAACCACGCCTGGTAAAAAAAATCACTGCAGCTGCCGCCATAGGAAATCAGGCCGGACAGGGCCAGATCATTTTCCGGAATAAGGTAGCCCCGGGGCTGGGAATTTATTCTATCCCGCACCCGGGACCGCCAGTGATTGTCCTCTGAAAAGAACATATTGCGGATTTTGACCCCATGCCCCTGGAGCAGGTCCTGGGCATCCAGCACCATTACCGGGTCATCCGGACCGGCCGCAAAAATCAAGGCCACCCGGCTTGGATGGGAAAAATTACACAGTCCTTCAACTACCCCGTTCATGATGTTGGCCACACATAATTTCTGATACAGCGTTTGATTCATTTTTTTTTCCTGTCTGCTTTGCAAAACCAATGGTGTTTGATATCCTTGTTACCGGTCTTTTGGCAAGTTTTTTTTTATACCGTGTTTTGCTATTGTAAAACTCTGCAGGGATTGCTATTGAAACCAGAAAATTAAAACCGGAGGCAACATGCGCACGTTTTTCGCTTTTATCCTTATAGTGGTCCTGTTCATCCTTTCCACCGGCGGGGCAGCATATGCTGAAACCAGGACCGGTTATGTCAGTGATATGCTTATCCTCACCTTCAGGCAGGGTCCCGGGCCTTCTCATCCGGTATTAAAAACCCTTGAGAGCAACACCCCTTTAAAGATTCTGGACGAAGAAAACGGCTTTTTCAACGTGCAGCTGTCCTCCGGAGAAACCGGCTGGGTGGACAAACAATTCGTGATGTTCGATCCCCCTAAAACAATGATCATTGAACAAATGGAACAAGAAATCCAGGTGTTGCAAAAAAAAATGCAGGACCTGAACGCTGCCAGTGAAGCCCTCAAAAGCCGGCTGACATCTGAAACCGCTTCCGGAAATGAAGCGGCAGCCTCCCTGAAAGCAGCCCTGGAAGAAGCACAAAAAAAGAACAATCTGCTGACAGAACAACTGGCTGCCAGCCAAAAACAATATGCAGCCCTGGCAGCCAACGCAAAGGATGTTGCGGGGATTATGGAAAAAAACAAAACTTTAGAAGCGCAGAACAATCAGCTTTCCAGGGATATTGCCCAGCTGGAAGAACAATCGGGTCAGGTGTTTAAAACCGGTATGATCAAATGGTTTCTGGCCGGCTTCGGGGTTATCTTTTTTGGATGGCTCCTGGGCCAGAGTGTCTCTTCCAGGAAAAAGAAAAAAAATTCTCTTCTGAGCTAACAAATTATTATTTTCATCTTAAAATTTTGGATACCATCCAATCTGTAGTGAAAGGAGCTGAAATTGGCCGATCAAAGCCTTTATGCAAAAAAAATCTGGTTAAAATCCTATGAACCGGGTATTGCACCCACCATTGATTTCACAGATATGCTGGTTCCCCAGTACCTGACAGAATCGGCAAAACAGTTCCCGGACCATCCTGCCCTGATTTTCCAGGGATATACGGTGACCTTCAGGGAACTCGATGACATGGTGGGCAGATTTGCCGCAGCCCTCAAGGATTACGGCATAAAAAAAGGAAGCAGTGTGGCCATCCTTTTACCCAATGTGATCCCCTGTGTAGTAGCATATTACGCAACCCTCAGAATCGGGGGTATTGTGGTGTTCAATAATCCCCTGTACTCGGACCGGGAACTGGAACACCAGTTCACAGATTCCGGATCCACATTCCTCATCACCCTGGATCTGCTGGCCGACCGGATGGTGAAACTGCGGGAAAAAACCAGCATCAAAACAATTGTCTACACCTCCATCGGAGATTACCTTCCCTTTGTCAAACGGCTGCTCTTTCCCCTGGTGGCAAAGAAAAAAGGCCTGGTGGCCGCTGTTTCCGAAGCTGAAAACCTGTACACCTTCAAGGATGTCATGGCAAAATACACACCTGACAACACCCAGGCAGACGTGACCCTGGATGATGTGGCCATGTACCAGTATACCGGCGGTACCACAGGCGTTTCCAAGGGGGTTATGCTCACCCACAAAAACATTGCCTGTCAGATCCAGCAGATCGAAGCATGGTTCCCTGAATTTGAAAAAGGTGCGGAAATCATGCTGGGTGCCCTGCCCTTTTTCCATGTATTCGGCATGTCTGTTTCCATGAACCTTGCCGTGCGCATGGGATGGGCCAATGTTCTGGTGCCCAAACCCCAGCCCGAACCCCTGCTGGAAGCGATTTCCAAATGCAGGGTCACCTTTGCCCCCCTGGTTCCCACCATGTATATCGGCATGCTGGACCACCCGGACATGGAACATACCGATCTGACCAGCATCAAAGGCTGCTTTTCCGGCAGCGCTCCCCTGCCCCTGGAGGTGATCAACAGATTTCAGGAAAAAACCGGCTCCATCATTGTGGAAGGATTCGGCCTTACCGAATCTTCTCCTGTCACCCATGTCAATCCCTTTAACGGCAACAGAAAAGTGGGCAGCATCGGCATACCCCTTCCTGAAACCGAATGCAGAATCGTGGACCTGGAAGACAGTACAAAAGAAATGCCGGTGGGAGAAGCAGGTGAACTGCTCATGCGCGGACCCCAGATCATGAAAGGGTATCTGAACAAGCCGGAGGAAACTGCCAAAACCCTTACCAAAGAAGGGTATCTGTGCACCGGGGATGTGGCCAAAATGGATGAAGACGGTTATTTTACCATTGTTGACCGCATCAAGGATATGATCATTTCCGGCGGATACAATGTATATCCAAGAGATATCGATGAAGTGCTGTTTGAACATCCCAAAATCCTGGAAGCCTGCTGCATCGGCATCCCCCATCCCAAACGCGGAGAAGCGGTCAAGGCGTTTATCGTGCTCAAAGAAGGCCAGGACATGACGGAAAAAGAAATTA
>JAWOEP010000032.1:0-9670 GCA_046482705.1 Desulfotignum sp. | reverse complement strand
CAGACATCCTTCCAAAAAACAAGAATTTTCAAAGTCTGGATATTTGCCATGATGTTCTCACTTTCAGTTATCAGCAAAAGTAAGCCGCCCGGTAGTAAGTTTGCCAATATTTGGAAACAAGCGAGTCAGGCGAATGGTATTGGCCGTATTTGAAACGGTTCCTTACAACGCAATCAAAGCTACTCTGATATTTGTTTGAGGCTGGCTACTTTGATATTTTCATATATGTCCAGAGGACCAGTCTGGTTAATTTCAGCTATTTTTTTAATGGTTTGGCTTTCATTGGCCTTGATTCCAGTATTTGACATATCCCGGAGCAAAGTTTTGATGTTCAGGTTGAACTGAGCACATAGATCTGCCAGAGTCATGTTGCCTGTCCCGGGAGGAGGGGACTCTGGGAGTTGAATTGTTTTGCCGGCAGATACAATCTGGCTTTTTGGGTTTTTAACCTCGGGTTTCATAGCCAGATAAACTTGTTGGGGTGCAACATTGTTGATTTTGCTGATCTCAATCAGGGTCTGGTTGCCATCTTTGACAGCAAACCCTGCCGACTTGATTCGTTCCAGGCTTTGATCAAGATCCAACCCTACTTTTTGGGTGAAAGTTTTTAACGAGGATAATTCCGCATGTCCGTATGGAGGTTCTCCGTATTTTACTGCAGCTTGATCTTTAATAGACTCACTAACGGATAAGATGCTTGAAAAGGGAGGGATTTCAAAGTGGGTTCCCAAGATGCAGATAAGAGTCAGAACCATAGCAAGGTTAAACTCCTTAGTGAAAATTACCAAATTTTTGGCTTTGTTCTTGAGATAATTTTTGATGGGTGTCCAGTTATAATAGATGTGGAGCCCGAGGGCCAGTAGGAACAGAATTCCTGTATTGATATGGATGTTTCCCCACTGCTCCTTGCTTAAACCCCAAAGCCGCCAATCTGACCAGTATGCAATCCTTCCTTGAGGAACGATGTATAGAATAACGCTGGTGAGAACCATAGCGATAAAGCTAAGACCGGCAGTTAAAGACGTTGTTTTCCTGATATTCATTTTCACTCCATGATGTTGATGGCTACGTGGTTTTTATAAAGTTGAACATAGGCCCAGTGTTGAACTACAGGACCTATGGATGAAATAACGGAGTCAGGCCTTGTCTGGGAGTTTCCAAGCAATGAGCATGAAAATAACCCCGATAATTAAAGCCAGTAATGTGCCTGGAATCATGGGCAACAGTGCCTGAAATTTGTCTGAACCTGTTGCCAGCATCACTTTCCCTCCGGCAATTTTGTTGAACAGCCAGGTTTCCTGAATGCTGCCGAAGATCAATGTATAAATCAAAGCACCTAATAATCCCCCGCCCACAAAGAACAAAGCGTCTTTGCGACCGTCTGCCAGTGCGGTCAAGCTTGTTCCGGGGCAGTATCCGGCCACGGCGAATCCAAGCCCGAGAATTGCACCCCCAACGATCACACCGACGTAACTGCTTTTGACGGAGAGGTGTGCGGCATCGATTACACCAACTGCCATCAGGAGAAATAATAGAACACTGCTGACGCCGATACCAAAGAATATGGCCTTCATCAGGTGCAGGTCCTTTAACCGCATCATGTTAATGATATTCTGGGGATTGGTGGCACCAACCCGCTGCAGGGCAAAACCAAAAAATATTCCAAGCAGGATCGCAAGAAGAATCGTCATAAAGCACCTCCTAATTTCTTTTGTAAACAAGAATAGCTGCAGGAACACCAATTGCAAAGGCACCAACGGCAAAAAGATAGCCACTTAAAGATGTCTGCATCATACCGCTCATCATATGACCACTTGTACACCCCCCGGCCAATCGGGCGCCAAACAGAACCAGCACTCCGGCAAAAAATACAGTTACATAACGAAGTGTCGGGTTATCTCCAAAGCGCTGCCGCCAGACTTCAGGGGCGCTTCGATCCATTGCCGTGGCTTGTGGTCCACCCAGACGGGAGGATAAAAATGCCCCTGCTACCATGGCCAAAACAAAAATAAAACTATAGTTAATTGGATTGGCAATATTTTTTGCATATTTCCCGCCACTCTTGTTCAGATAAGCATTAGAGCTGCTGTAACCAGATTTGCTGTCTGGATTTTTTTGGACCACAGTATCAGAAAACAGGTTCCAAACAATGCCGTCAGCGATCACAAACTGTGTTGAAACACCTATGGGTTTTACAAAAGCGACAGCAACAAGGAAAGCTGCTCCTAATAAAAGGCCGCCTTTGAACCAGTTCAATTGTCCATTCATATTACATTCTCCTTATCATTTGTGTTGCAATATATTTTGTATAGAGCCTCTAATATTTCCAAGACAGCCTGACTCTTTAACCGATAGTAGATCACCTGACTTTCCCGCCGGGTGTCCACAAGGTCTGCCTGGCGTAAATTTCCCAGATGTTGAGACAGTGCTGATTGACTTAACGGAACAACCTGATTGAGCTCACTGACCGGGCACTCTCCTTTCATCAGATGACAGAGTACCATCAGCCGGCTGGGGTGGCTCATTTTTTTAAGCAATTTTGCCGCATCTTCTGCGTTTGCTTCAAGTTTTTCAGAATCAATTTGTTCCATAGATTCACCCACACGTTAAATTAGACTTTTATAAATTAGTATAATCTAATAATTAGATTTGTCAATCACAGCACAAAAATAAAATATGGATATTGGTGGTGTCTGATTAACTTCCAAAGAGGAGAGCATTCTGTCTATTATTGGTGAGTTGATCTGATTTACAAAATGCAAGGATTGGCAGATATATTGTTGGGAGACAACGAAATTGAGTTGCACATAATTATCCATATCAGAACTTTTTAAAGAGTCTTTTTATAAAGGATATCTTGATAATTGGAAACTTTTGTAAACTACGCACAAGCTCTCGGAAAAAGCCTGAAATTGGAAGTAGCTTAATCAACGTTAAAAGGAAAATTTTCGCTGCAGTGGGTCCGCTTAGGGCTATCAGCCTTATTTTCCTCTGGTAAATCCCTTCAGAACCCCTGAGCTCAACTGTTACCAATTTTTCCTGCTCAAGTATGATTATCTTGACCGTAAAAATCAGGCGGGAACAAAGGGGTGCAAGGGTCTGAAGTTTTTGGGTAATCCAGCATCTTTTCTGATCTCACAAGCGGCTTTGCTTGTGTTAGTCCTTTTCCTATGTTCGAATCCGGAAGCCGCCTCCATAATAAAATCAAGGGCCCGGGAGAAATGCCGGGCCCTTTTTTTCTTTTGATATGCGCCAGATGCCGTTTTTCAAATTCCAGCTTGATTTTCTTGGGGTAAAATACCATAATTTGTTTGCTTTTTTTATTTTAATATGGAAACCAGTTCCTGAAACTGCTTAACCATAAGGAGACAATGATGAAAATTCTGGTGGGATACAAAGGAGTGAATGTGGGACAGGATCTGCTGGAGATTGCAGATTTTCATGCCAGGGCATTTGACGCTGAGGTCCTGGTTGCAACCTCCATGAAGGGCGGGGCAAATCTTGACCAGTCTGAAGTTTATGCAGCTGAAGAAAATTTGAAACATACAAAAAAGTTTTTTGAGAATAAAAAAATATCCTGTGAAACCCATCTGCTGGTCAGGGGAATGGAACCGGGGGAGGATATTGTCAATTTTGCCCGGGAACAGGGTGTGGATGAAATTATCATCGGTGTCAAAAGCCGCTCCAAAGTGGGAAAACTCATATTCGGGTCAACCGCCCAGGCGGTTATTCTCCAGGCACATTGTCCAGTGGTGACCGTTAAGTAATGCAGATAATAAAACAGTTCAAAGCACTTTCCGACCCGACCCGGCTGCGGCTGCTCCATATTCTCAATGAAGTGGAATTGAGCGTAAACGAAATTGTTTCCATTGTGGACATGATCCAGTCGGGCGTGTCCCGGCATTTGAAAATCCTGCTGGAATCCGGGCTGCTGGTGTCACGAAAAGAGGGCAGCTTTATGTATTATTGTGCATCCAGGCACCCGGAAACCCGTGCTTTGATTGCACTTGCCTGCGCCAGGATACAGGAGGATCCCCTTTTTCGCCTGGACCTTGAAAAAGCCAGACAGATCATCACCATCAGAAAAAACCGCACCAAGCGTTTTTTCAGTACAGTGGCACCCCAGTGGGAAGGCCTGAAAAAAGAGGTGCTGGGAAATTTCAATCTCAATGCCGTACTCAAACAGCAGATCAAGGACCGCAGCAGCATTGCAGATCTGGGATGCGGTACCGGCGAGCTTCTGGGGCAACTGGTGGCAGATACCGGCCAGAGACTCATCGGGGTGGATGCGTCCCCGGAAATGCTGGAACAGGCCAGAATCAAGCTGCCTGATGCCGGGTCCGTTGAACTGCGGCTCGGGGAAGTGGAATACCTGCCAATGAAGGACCAGGAAGTGGACACGGTTGTCATGAGCATGGTATTGTACCATATTTTTCAACCGGAAAAAGCCATCTGTGAAGTTTTCCGGGTGCTCAGGCCCGGTGGGATGTTTTTACTGGCTGATTTTAAACACCATGACCAGGAAGATATTAAAAATATCATTGGCGGCACCTGGCTGGGGTTTGAAAAAAAACAGGTGGAAGAATGGCTGGTGCAAAGCGGGTTTTGTCTTGCATCCATGGATGCATATGCAGTGGAGCGGGGATTGTCCATAAATCTGTTCACCGCCCGAAAACAATAAAGGAGATATCATGATTGTTCCGGTAATTCTGGCAGGGGGGTCAGGTACAAGGCTGTGGCCTCTTTCCAGGCAGTTGTATCCCAAGCAGCTCATCAACATGTACAACCAGCATACCATGCTCCAGAACACGGTGCTCCGCCTGGAAGAAACCCGGCACACAGAACCGCCGGTGATCGTGTGCAATGAAGCCCACAGGTTCATGACAGCAGAACAGCTGCGCCAGATCCAGGTGGAACCCCATGCCATTATCCTGGAACCGGCAGCCAGAAACACGGCCCCTGCCATTGCCCTGGCTGCCATTACACTGGGGATGCAGGACCGGGACCCGGTACTGCTGGTGCTGCCTGCAGACCACCGCATTGAAAACACGGCTGCTTTTCACGCGGCTGTACACCAGGGAGAAACCCTGGCGGAAAAAGGATATCTCCTCACCTTTGGTATTGTTCCCACCTCTCCGGAAACCGGATACGGATACATTCAGAAAGGGGCTTTGCTGGAAGACAATGCCTGTGAGATCAAACGCTTTGTTGAAAAACCGGATCTGCAGACAGCCCGCAACTATCTGACAGAAGGAGACTATTGCTGGAATTCGGGCATGTTCATGTTCCGGGCTTCCACCATTTTACAGGAGCTTGAAATTCAGGTTCCGGACATGGTTGCCGTATGCCGCAAAGCTGTTGCAGCCGGAAACCAGGACCTGGATTTTTTCCGGGTGGACAAAACCATATTTGAACAGGTCTCAGCTGATTCCATTGATTATGCGGTTATGGAAAAGACCCGGAAAGGGGTGATGATCTTTCTGGATGCCGGGTGGAATGATCTGGGGTCTTTTGACGCGTTGTACCAGACCGAAGACAAGGACCGGGATGCCAATGTTCTCAAGGGTGATGTGTTGACCCATGATGTCGCAAATTCCTATATCAATGCCCAGAGCCGCCTGGTGGCGGCAGTCGGACTGGACGCGTTTGTTGTGGTGGAAACAAAGGATGCGGTCCTGGTTGCCCCCAGAAACCGGGTCCAGGATGTCAAGCAGATCGTGAAACAGTTAAAGGCCTTGAAACGTCAGGAAGCCGGCACCCATGCCAAAGTGTACCGGCCCTGGGGAGATTATGAAACCATCGATATATCCCAGCGGTATCAGGTGAAACGGATCACGGTGAAACCCGGTGCCAAATTGTCGCTCCAAAAACATTTTCACCGGGCTGAGCACTGGACCGTGGTGTCGGGCAGCGCCATTGTCACCCAGGAAGACAGAGAATTTCTGCTCAAAGAGGATGAATCCACCTATATCCCCTTAGGAACCACCCACCGCCTGGAAAATCCCGGCAAGATACCCCTGGAACTCATTGAGGTCCAGTCCGGCCCATACCTGGGAGAAGATGACATCGTCCGGTTCGATGATGTCTATGGCAGGAAAAAAGGACAATGATTATTTTTATTGCAAAACCGGGCAAAATATTTAAAACTATCCTTTTGAACAGGCATATGTGCACAGGAAAAAGAAATGACAAGATCAATTTTGGAGCAGGGCAATGGCTGATATGATTCCCGGGACCATGAAAGGCAAATTTCTACTGGCAATGCCGGGGCTTCCGGATCCCAATTTTGCCCAGACACTCACCGGCATGTGTGAACACAATGAATCAGGTGCCCTGGGATTCATTGTCAACAAGATACATCCGCTGCTCACGGGCCGCGAACTTTTTGAAGACCTGAATATCACCTGTGACGAGAGTGTGGATAAACTCGATATCTATCTGGGAGGCCCTGTTCAGCCCTCGGGCGTGTTTGTGCTCCATGGCCCCCCGTTCAACTGGAATGAAACCCTTAAAGTTACCGACTGGCTTGCCCTGAGCAATTCCCGGGATATTCTGGAAGCCGTTGCCGTTCAAAAAGGCCCGGCCGCATTTATGATCATGCTGGGGTGTGCCGGATGGGGTCCCATGCAGCTGGATAATGAACTCAATGACAATGCCTGGCTGACCTGCCCCATGACAGAAGAGATCATGTTTTCCACCCCGAGTGATCTCAAATATGAAAAAGCCATGATGTTAATCTCCTAGCCCCTTCAAGCGCCGCAAATATGGCATCACAAATTCCTTTATACCAGACCGTTGATACCATTGCATCCGACATCCTGGCGGTGATCCAGATGATGGAAGATGTTCCCCTGATGTCTGGAGATGCCCTTCAGGCGTATAAAAAAAACTGCCGCAGGATTCCTGAACAGATCCGTTCCAACCTGATTAAAATAGCGGTGGTGGGGGTGATAAAGTCCGGAAAAAGCACCCTGATCAATGCCATGATCGGAAAAGAACTGGTGAAAAGAGGGGCCGGGGTTGTTACCGCCATTACCACCCGCATCAGAAAAGGCGGCAAAAATCGCGCCAGGGTTTTTCTCAAGTCCTGGGATGATATCAACCGCACTTTGCGAAGCACCCTGGAGATGTTTCCCAAAGAGGAAAATGACAGCCGGAAAATCGATATTGCGGGATTTGACCTGCGACGGCAGAAGGACCGGGCATTTTTGCAACAGGTGTATAAAAGCATGGTCCGGGATTTTCCGGTCACCGACCAGGGAATTCGTCCGGAAACCCTTGTCATCCGCAACGCCCTGGAAGGATATGAAACCTGCAGAAATGTTGTGGGACCCGACCGGGGCTGCCTGGTGTTTGAAGCAAAGCAGTTTGAAAACCACAAAACCTTTACCGGTGATCCGGCCAATGCATTTTATGTCAGGGATGTCTGTCTGGAATTGTACGGAAAAATTCTGGAACCCCATATTGAACTCGCCGACTGCCAGGGTGCGGATTCCACAGACCCGGCCCAGCTGACACAGATTTTGCACTATGTGCAGGAATCGGGCCTCATCCTCTACTGTATCAGTTCCAGGACCGGACTGCGGCAGTCAGATATGCAGTTTCTGGAACTGATCCGGAAACTGGGACTGGGGGACAATATTATTTTTATCAACAATTGTGACCTGTCCGAGCACGAAACCCTGGAAGATCTTCAGGCCATTGAGAACCAGACCCGCCAGGACCTGGGGTTACTGGTACAAAAACCTGAGCTGTACACTTTTTCCGCTTTACTGGAGCTGTTTGGCACCCTGGAAAAACGCCTGAGCCGGCGGAACAAAAAAAGACTGGACCTGTGGCTGGAAGATACAGCCATGGCGGAATATTGCAAAAAAAATGCAAATATTTTTTTTCAGCGGTTTTCTGCCATATGCCTGCACCACCACCGCAACCTGATGGTTTCCGGCCACCTGGAACGGTTGTCTTCCATGGTTGATGCCATGGAAAAAAAAGTACAGTTGTATGCACAAATGATGGCATCTGACATGGACGGCCCCAAAAAGGCAAACGCCCGTCTTGAGCAAGTACGAAACAATGTTACCAGGCTCAGATTCATTGTGGAACATTCTATCCCGGGTGCGGTGTCCGGACTGACCAGGGAAATTGCAGCCGAACTGGACAAATCCTTTGCACAGGATACCGTTCATATCCGCAAAAAAATTCAGGAATTTATCCGCCACACTCCCCTGGATGCCGATCCTTACAAAAGCCGCCTAAAAACCCTTGGCATCAAAAAAATTCTTTATCTGATGTTTCAGGATTTTAAAAGAGAACTGGACCTGTTTGTCATCGAACAGGTGCTGCCGGATATCAAGGCCCTGGTGGCTGAAAATGAAACACGTGTGGAAACCTGTTTTCAATCGCTTCTGGATGCCTATCAGGTCGATTTTTTACAACTGATTCCTGCAATGGAATTAGAAGGAAACATGGATGGGCACCCGGCCGGGGAGCCGGTTGATTTGCAGAAAGCGGTAAAACACGGAGATACTGCCATGACCGTGGATGTCCAGGCCATAAAGAAAATACTGGGACTGGTACTGCCCCGCACCGTTTTTTCCCCTGACTATACCAGCCGGTTGCAGACTGGTGCATTTACCGGGATGGGGGTACATACCTTTGTACGGTTATTGTCTGTTATCAGGGACAAAACCAGGTCCTTTTCATTTGCCCCCGGGTTTGATGCAGCTGCCGCCCGGATAAAAAAACAGACCCTGGCAGCGGCGGACCTTCAGATAGATCAGTTTCACGACCAATTGAAAAACACCTATTTTGTGCCGCTGATCCAGGCTGTTGCCCGGGATTTTTCCGAAAAGATCCAGGACCGGTTTTCGTTGTATGCATCTTTGGACGCAGATATGGAACAGGTGTTTGATATGCGGCAGACCCGAAAACAAGAACAGCAGGAAAAAATCACCACCATTTTATCCCGTCTGCAGCAGATACGCGGGCAAATTGACCAGATTAATGATTCAGCTGTTTGACATCAACGACAAAAAAACGGCCTTCCTATTGTCGTCTGATATGGTGCACAACTTTTTCCGGCAGCCGGGAAGGTGAAAACGGCAGATATCTGAAAAGTTTGTCTTCCAGGGCTGTGGTCATTTCCCACATCAGGGCGATCCGCTTCTGAAATTCTTTGTTTCCCCCATATCTGATCTGAATATATTCCAGCCGCTCGGACAAAGGCACCACCGCATCGTGGAGTACCCGTTTGTCCGCATAGTTCACAATCTCCTGCTCTGATACCGGGGCCGTATCCTTGCAGCAGTCGAGGATGACATGCTGCCGGATGATGTTGCCAACCTCGGGATACCCCAGGTACTCCAGCAGTTCTCCCCCGGTTTTAGAATGGATTTCACCGGTTTGAAAGCTTCTGGTTTTGGTGATGTCATGGAGCAGGGCCGCAGCTGTGGTCAATTCCACATTAAGGGAAGGCGTGTTTTTTTTCAAATGCCTGCACAGACAAAGGGCGATATTGCCCACCATCACTGAATGGTCCACAATGTGGTCCATCATCCCCATGGTGCGGATAAGCGCAAAGCATTGGTTTTGGGTGGGTATTTTCATAAAATTCTATTGCAGTTATATCCTTTATTGATATGATAGAAAAGATATTTTTACAAGACAGGAT
>JAWOEP010000502.1:0-7701 GCA_046482705.1 Desulfotignum sp. | reverse complement strand
TCACCTGCAATACGTATAACAGGTCTTCAAAATGGGCGGATTTGCCCCTTTTTATGCCTTCTTTTCTTCCCAGTTTATAAAATTGTCTGTCCCAGGCCTGTTTTTCCTTTTGCAGGCGCTTAATGACTTCCGGCATATCAAACTCCTGGGAAACCCGCTTCTGGAACTCCTCTTTTTTCTGGATGGCATCTGTGACTGCATCCTGGAACATTTTTGAAAAATTAAAAGAATCCCGCCACTGTTTGAGTCTCTCATGAAGCATGTCCGGTATGCTTAAAGTGATTTTCTGGGCCATGGGGCTCTCCTTTCACCTCTTACATCTAACTTTGTGTGATATTTTGTTTTTATCAGAACATGTGGTTATACGTAATGTTTTTTGCTGTACGTGTCAATCTGTTTGTCAACATATCTTGTGTTTTCCTTGTAAATCCGATATAAGACAAAAGATTATGATAACCTGTTATATTGAAGCTATCGGCAGTATTTTTACCAAATACATTGCATCTGTGGGCAGGCTTTTTTTGTTCTTTGCTTCCGGTGTCGGTCAGGTGTTTACCCTCTCGTTTCAAACAAACAAAATACTGGACCATATCTGGTTTATAGGCGCAAAATCAATTTTTGTCATCCTGCTCACCGGATTGTTCACCGGCATGGTACTGGGGCTCCAGGGGTATTATACCCTGATAACATTTGGGTCCGAGGCGGCTTTGGGCACCGCTGTTTCATTGACCCTGATCCGGGAACTGGGGCCTGTTTTGACCGCTATCATGATCACGGCCAGGGCAGGCTCAGCCATGGCCGCTGAAATCGGGGTGATGCGCATGTCAGAACAGATCGATGCCCTGGTCACCATGCAGATCGATCCTGTGCGCTTTGTGTTTACCCCCAGACTGCTGGCTGCGGTCTTAAGCTTTCCTTTGCTCACCGCACTCTTTGACATGGTGGGCATTTTCGGCGGATACCTCTCCGGATCACTGCTTCTGGGGATAAATGAAGCCGTATACATGGACAAGGTGATTCACAGTGTGAAAATGGCCGATATCTGGGGGGGATTTTTCAAATCCATCGTATTTGCCTTTGTGGTGACCACCATATGCTGCTACCGGGGGTATTATTCCCATGTGAACCGCCAGGGCAAATTCGGGGCAAAAGGGGTGTCTCTGGCAACAACCAACGCAGTGGTCCAGTCGTGTGTTATTATTCTGATCTGCGACTATGTAATTACTTTTTTTCTGGTATAACCCATGACAACACCGCCTTTTATTGAATTCAAGGATTTAAAAAAGAAATTCGGGGACCTGGAGGTGCTCCGGGGGGTGAATCTGTCCATAACCAAAGGCCAGGTTACGGTGGTTATCGGTAAGAGCGGCACAGGAAAATCCGTCCTGCTCAAGCATATAGTGGGGCTGATCCACCAGGACTCCGGCCGGCTGCTGATCCAGGGCGAGCCTTTGGACCGGCTGTCCAGAGAAAAAGCCTTTCAGTTCAAAAAAAAAACAAGCTATATGTTCCAGGACAATGCCCTGTTTGATTTTCTCACCGTATATGAAAATATTGCACTGCCCCTGAAGGAAACATCAAAAATTGCTGATGCTGCATTGCAGCAAAAGGTGCATGCCCGCATGAAACAGCTGGGTATTGAGGATATAGACAATAAATACCCGTCAGAACTGTCCGGGGGAATGCGCAAGCGGGTGGCCCTGGCACGGGCCCTTGTAACTGATCCGGAGGTGATATTGTTTGATGAACCCACCACAGGCCTGGATCCGATACGCAAAAAAAATGTACACACCATGATAAAAGAGTACCAGAAAAAATTTGGGTTTACTGCTGTGATAGTGAGCCATGATATCCCCCGGATTTTTGATCTGGCCCAGCACATTGCCCTGCTGGATGAAGGCATCATTATTTTTGAAGGCTCCCGACAGGAGTTACTGCACTCCGATATCCCCGAGGTTCAGGCATTTATACAGGGAAAAGAGAGCATGGCACATGGATAATTCACACACCAGCCAACAGGGCATAATAGACCAAAAATCTGCAGGGTATGCTGTGTTGGGCAAAAATATATTATTATCACCAGGGTTCTGAGGACCATTTGTATGAATGAGAGAAAACGAAATTTTTATGTGGGTATCTTTGTCATTATCGGCATATTCTGCAGCGGGTACCTGATCATTGTAATGGGAGACCTGTCCGCTTTTTTCAAGGACCGGTATACAGTCTATGGATATTTTTCCTCTGCATCAGGTCTCAAAGAAAAAGCTGTGGTTGAACTTGCCGGTGTGAAAATCGGTCATGTGTCTGCCATCCGTATAGACACACAATTTCTGATGGCAAAAGTGGCACTGGATATTGACCGGAAAATTGCCATATCCGAGGACAGCATTGCATCAATCAAAACCGCGGGGATAATCGGTGAAAAATATATTGAAATCCTGCCTGGTGGATTAGACACAATGCTGGCCCACGGAGATGAAATTGAAAATACGGAATCATCTTTGGATATTGAATCGTTGATCAGAAAATTCATCTTCAGTGATGATGCCTTGTGATAATCATCAGGTAACAGGCTGATGTTTTTTTTAAACTATATAGTAAGGATGTATGGCAATATGAAAAAAATATGTCAGGTTCTTTTTATTATCGGTGTTTTGGTTTTTACTGGCACAGTGTCCATTGTATGGGCATCTGATGCTGTTGTTGCATATCAGACTGCATCACAGCAGGAAGATCCGGATGCAGTTTCAGGGGGTGATACCGATCCTGATGATGATCTGTTTGATGCATTTGAAGAGGATGCACATGATGCATCCCGGGTGGCTGATCCCATCTATTATTTTAATTATGCCATGTATACGGTAAATGACAGGCTGTATTTTTATGCACTCAAGCCCCTTGCCCGGGGGTATAAGGCAGTTGTGCCCACACCGGCCAGAAGGGGCATACGCAATTTTTTCCACAACCTGCTCTTTCCTGTCAGGTTTGTCAACAACCTGCTCCAGGGAAAACTGCACCAGGCATCTGATGAAATCGGCATATTTTTTGTCAATTCAACCGCCGGTATACTCGGGTTCAACCAGGTGGCCCAGAAACACCTGGATATGCACACAAAAACAGAAGACCTGGGGCAGACCCTGGGAACCTATCGCATCACAGAAGGGTTTTATCTGGTGCTGCCGTTTTTCGGACCTTCCACTCTGCGGGACACAGTGGGCAGGGCAGGGGATTATTTTATCACCCCTCTCAATTATGTTGAACCCTGGGAGCTTGATACCGGGCTTGGCATACTTGACATCGTCAACCGGACATCCTTTCGTATCGGTGATTATGAGGACCTGAAAGCAGCATCCCTTGATCCATATACCGCCATGAAAAATGCCTATATCCAGAACCGGAGATCACAGGTCAAACATTGACCGGAAACAGATCATTGCGGCGGGAAGGCAGAAAATAGCGCATTCTGTGGGACCGGACATGGCAGAGCAATGCAGAATCCAGATCCACAAAATGCAAGTGATTTGTACTGGCCATGGACCTTGAAACAATATATCCGTCAGGGCCGATAACCAGAGACAGGCCGGGAAAATCCAATCCAGCACCATTGTCTCCGGCCTGGTTCACCGCCGCGATAAAGACCCCGTTGTCAAAGGCCCGGGCCGGGAGATGCCGCATCCAGGATTTGTGTTTTTCCTCTGGTGTCCCCCTGGGCGATGCATGGGGCAGGACAATAAGATCCGCACCCTGCATTGCCATGGCTGTGGATAATTCCGGAAAATGGGCATCATAGCACAACTGAATGCCGAAGGTGATGCCGGCATGGGCAAACACGGGTATTGTATATCCAGGGGTAAAAATTTCCTGTTCACTGGGTGCGATGTGCAGTTTTTGGTATTTGCCGGGGACCGTGCCTGGAATAAATACCAGATGGGATGCAAAGGTCTTTTTTGCGGTATCCGCTTTTTCAGCAAGGCCTGCCAGGATTGCCAGATTCAGCTGATCCGACATGTCTTGAAAGCTCTGAATAAGACAGTTGTCAATGGTCCTGGCATAATGTGCAATCTTGCAACCGGTGGCATAACCGGTGAGATTCATTTCCGGAAACACCACTATATCGGCTTTTTTTTCGGCGGCCGTGTGGATGAGAGCACGGCAGTTGCCCATATTTTCATCCCAACTGCCTACGGGGCAGTTGGTGGAAACAAGACACAGTTTCACCGGCTTCATAACTTGAAATTGGCTGATATTTTAAATACCCGGGTGGCCGGCAGATTCAATATGGGATGTACACCGGTTTTTTTGGATATATCATCAAGATGGGACTGGATCAGTTCCCGCGAAGGGGCGATGAAGGTAAACCAGATATTGAAGACATGCTCCCGCATGTAATTGTGGGTTACCCCGGGGTATGCATTGACAGTGTGTGTAAAAAGATCAATTTTTTCCGCTGCAACCTTTGCTGCACAAAGGGTGGAATAATATCCGAGCCGGTCCGGGCTGAAATTGCCGCCGATGCGCCGGATAAGGAATTTTTCCTTCATCAGGCGAATCCGGTCCATGAGCATCTCTTCTGTTAATCCCAGCTGCCGGGCCAGCACCCTGTAAGGTCTGGCATCAATGGGAAAATCAAGCTGAATTGCGTTGAGAATGGCTTTGTTGGTGGCATCAATGGCGGTCATTGGGTCACTCCCAAAAATGGACGGGTGTAAAACACAGGAACAAAAAGCAAAGGCTCTGTTTTATGCAAAACAGAGCCTTTACAAACAAATCAAATCAATCGGATATGGTGTGAATTATACACATCCGGTTGGTTTGGGAAGACCGGCCATTTTACAGGCACCTTTTCCCGGTCCTGAAGGAAACAGTTCATAGATGTGTTTGAGTTTGAATTTGGTGAGTTTGGAAAGAACCCGTACCATCGGGGCAATCCCGTTTTTCTCATAATAGTCCTGGAGCACTTTTACCAGCTGCCAGTGCTCGTCAGTCATCTCTTCAATTCCTTCCTGGGTCTTTACATATTCCACCCATTCTTCCGAGTAGGAATTGTAATCAAGAAGGAATCCATCTTCATCTATTTCAAATGTTTTCCCGTTGAATTCTACTGTTGCCATGTAAACTTTCCTCCTGTAAATAAAAATTTTTTTTCTATCATTTTAAGACATACTGTCTTGGCTTCATGGTCTGCTTCAATAATTGACCACTAACCATATCTCAGCAACCCGGGCTTGTCAACAAAGAATCAAGCCTGATTGCAAAAATATCGGCCTTTCCAATACATTGGATTTAATATTCTTTCGGGGTCTGGTTTATCTGTTCAAGGGTAAAAACCGGCCCGTCTTTACACACCAGCTCTTTTCCGATATTGCACCGGCCGCACATGCCGATACCGCACTTCATTCTGTTTTCCAGGGACATGATGATCTGGTGTTCCCGGTATCCCAGCTTTGTAAGGGCCGGCTGGGTAAATTTGATCATAATGGGCGGTCCGCACACAATGGCATAGGTGTCCTCATCCGCAGCAGGGGCATTCTGTTCCACCACCTGGGGTACGAATCCGGTATGGTATTTCCATTCTGGATCATCTGTACCGTCCACCGTGATATGCATATTGATGTCATCACGTTTTTCCCAGTCGAACAGCTCTTCTCTGTAAAGCAGCATACCGGGTGATCTGGCACCGTACACCACGTCTATATTTTTGAATCTGGAACGGTTGGCCGGATCCAGCATGTAGACAATGGACGAGCGCAGGGTGGTAAAGGCAAATCCGCCGCCGATGATAACCACATTCTTGTTTTCCAGTTTTTCCCAGGGATACCAGTTGCCTAACGGTCCTCTGACTCCCATGATATCACCCTTCTTCATGTTGTGAAGATGGGAGGTGACCACACCGGTTCTGAAGACGGTGAATTTGACAAAACCTTTTTCCACCGGAGATGAGGCAATGCCGATGGGGATTTCTCCCACACCCGGTATGGACAGTTCAGCAAACTGACCGGCCTTGTAGGCGAATTTTTCTTCATCTGCGGGATTTTGAAAAACAAAGGTAAATGTTTTCAAAGACTTGTCTTCCGTTGCCACTTCGATATCATCAATGCGAACCGGATACGGCACATAAGGGTTTTCCATATCATTTCTCCTTGGTGTTCGCTATTTTTTATTTTTTCTCATAGTTGTTCATGGTTTTGCACACTTCCCGGATATCGATATTCACCGGGCAGCTGGCAACGCACCTGCCGCATCCCACACACATGATGCCCTGGTCATATTTGTCCACAAAATATTTCAATTTGTGCATAAACCGCTGCCTGACCCGCTGTACCTTGGATCCTCTGGGGTTGTGACCGGATGCATGGTGGGTGAACAACGGCGACATGCAGGTATCCCAGTTTCGAAACCGTATTGCTGTCTTGTGTTTGGTTTCATCCTGGATATCAAAACACCAGCAGGTGGGGCAAACAAAGGTGCAGGTGCCGCAGTTGATGCAGGAAAAAGCCACATCCTCCCAGAAAGGGGCCTCATAAAGATCCAGAATGGATTTTTCAGAAAGCCGGTCCGTGTCAACAGAGGCGGTAATATTTTTTTCCGCTTCTTTTCTGAGAATATCAAAAAGGGCCTGGCTTTCTGGGGTATCAGCCCTGGTATCAAATCCGCAGGCGTCAGCCCAGGTTTCCCCTTTTTGGGTCAGGATCTTGGCCAGATATCTGTCATCCAGATCTGCCATCAAAACATCCAGTCCCTCTTCACTGAAAGGGCCGCACCCGGTGGATGTGGAAAAATCACAGGAATCGGGGCGGTTTACTGCCAGCCCCACAAAGGTAGTGGCTTCATAGGCTTCACACCAGTAAGGATCCTGATAATCCGGATTGTCAAAATTCAATTTTACCAGCTGGATGGCCCTGGCATCATAGGGCCGGATCCCCAGAACCGCCCGGGGGGTATCCTGTTTTTCCACCGGCTTCATGACGTGGTGGTCTTCTCTGGATGCATCCAGGGTTGCTGTCAGCATTTTTTCGGTCTGGGGAAAAAGCACAGACTTCGGGGACATGACCGTAACGCCGGCATCCATCAGGGGATGGACATCCGGGGCCAGCGGTTTTATCTGGCAGCCGTTTTCGTCCTGGACAGGGCCGAAAACCTGATAGGTTTCTCTGGATTTGTCAATACCGCCGGCCCAGTCCTTTTTATCAATTGTTATGAAATTCATATGCATACCCTTATTTGTTTACTTGATAAAATCATTGGGATCATCCGGACTGTATACATCCAGGGGCGGACGTTTTTCCATGTCCAGACCCGCTTCCCATCCAAAGAGTTCCAGAGCGTCCTTATTGAGCTTCCGGGTGAAATCCCTGACATTGATTCCCATGGGGCAGGCCTCCACACAGGCACCGCAGTCCGTACACCTGCCGGCACAGTGAAAGGCCCGCAGAAAATGAAAGGTATTGATATCAGTCTTGTCCTGGCCCTTTCCCACCCACTGGGGAGAAGACTCATCCACAAAACAGGTGGGGCAGTAGCACAAGGGACAGGCATTTCTGCATGCATAGCATCGGATGCAGTTTTTGGTCAATTCCTGAAAATGGGTCCACCTGGTTTCCGCATCCATGGCTGCAATGTGATCCACATCGGCATAGGGCTGGTCAAGAGACTGCTCTTCAACCGGTTCTGCCGCCATGACGTCAAACACCACCGGGTTGC
>JAWOEP010000500.1:0-2677 GCA_046482705.1 Desulfotignum sp. | reverse complement strand
ATTCATTTATCAGTCAATTGATCGTTTGTCTGCGCTGCTTTTCCGGATCTGCTTTCTGAATCGTTTCTGAATGGCTCATTTTTTAAAGTCAGGGAATCAGGGTATTCCATTCCATATAGAGAGGAGAAAATGATATGAAAAATTCCAAGCCATTCAAACTAAACACCATGTTAAAAATCGCCCTGGTCGGTCTGCTGATGCTGGGCTTTCTGGCCCCGGTTGTGTCAGGGGCCGACAAGGTCAACATCAATACCGCGGACAAGGAACAGCTGATGACCCTCAAGTACGTCGGCGATGCACTGTCGGACAGAATCATCAAGTATAGAACTGAACAGCCTTTTGAGGCCCCTGAGGACATCATGAAGGTCAAGGGGATCGGAGAAAAGGCGCTTGAAGCGAATAAAGACCGGATAGTCGTCAAAGACGGCTGATACATCCGGGGACAAGCCGTTCCTGATTTCCTGACTATAAAAATCATTGCCTGGATCCGTTGAATTTTGTATAATTGATTTACGACCATGCTGTAAAAAACAGCGTGGTTTTTTGTGTTTGCCCGTGCGGTGACACGGTGTTCATGCTGCTGACGGAGCACTGAAGAACAAAAAAACAAGGAAATTAAGCAAAAAAGGTCGACACAGTGGAGATATCAAAACAGTTTCAGCGCAGATCCTTCTGGATCATCTCTTGTTTCATGCTGGTGATTGCCGCCGGCATGGGAGGCGGGTTTTTTTACACCCTGGACCGTGCCGGCAGGATGGTTGCGACGGATGCAGGAAAAGACCTGCTCATGGACAGTCTGGTGCCGGCCATCGTTCTGATGCAGGATGAATTTCTGGTATGGGTCCTGCCGGCGGCAGCGGTTGTCCTGCTGCTGCTGGGCTGGATTCTCTGGCTGTTGCTGCGGGCAGCCATGGTACCTGTCTTCAGAAAAATGACGGACTCCGGGCGATCAAAACCTGCACCCGGCACATCCGGCAAAAAAGATTTCCTGGACCAGAAAATTGAACAGGAGCGCAAGCAACGGCTGTTTCTCCATACCTTGTCGGTACTCCAGCGGGAAGGGCGGCTTCTGGATTTTTTTGATGAAGACCTGAAACAGTATTCCGACGAGCAGATCGGCGCGGCGGTCCGCAGCATCCAGCAGGACTGCAAACAGGCCGTGAAAAAATATATCGATCCCCGGCCGGTGGTGAATGCTACAGAAGGCGAGCCCTTCACAGTAGCGCCCGGGTTTGACATGAACGCCATCACCCTGGTGGGAAATGTGACAGGAGAGCCGCCTTTTGAGGGCATTGTCAAACACCCGGGATGGAAAGCCGGGAAAAAAGAGATCCCCCGGCTGGCGGATATCAGGGATGCGGCCGTGATTACCCCTGCGGAAATCGAGATCAGGACCGACCGTTGATGGATTTTCAGGACACACAGTATATTATCGGTATTGATCTGGGCACCACCAATTGTGCGGTGTCTTATGTGGATGTGGCCGGGTTGAAAGAGGCCATGGCCGGCAGCAGCGGGAGAAACCGCCCAGATTCTGTGGATAAAAGCCAGTGGATCAAAGTGTTTCAGGTGCCCCAGCTTACCGGGCTGGGGGAATTTTCAAAAATGCAGGTGCTGCCGTCGTTTTTGTATATCCCCGGGGAATATGATATCTCGAAAGAAGGGCTCGGGCATCCCTGGAAAAAGAGACAAGACCTGTTTGCCGGGACGTTTGCCCGGGATCACGGGGCCAAGATCCCGTCCCGCCTGGTGTCGTCCGCTAAAAGCTGGCTGTGTCACGGCGGGGCCGACCGCCGGGCGAAAATTCTGCCCTGGGGCAGTTCAGGGGTCGAAAAAATTTCTCCGGTGGATGCCACTGCTGAATACCTGTTGCATATGCGGTCTGCCTGGAACCATTTTGTCAAAGATGAAGACAAATTCATGGAAAACCAGTTCGTGGTGATCACGGTGCCGGCATCGTTCAACGAGGAAGCCCGGGACCTGACCATGGCCGCCATTGAAAAAGCCGGGCTGTCCCGGGCGGTCACCCTGCTGGAAGAACCGTTAGCCGCGTTTTACAGCTGGCTGATTCTCCACGAAGCGGACTGGGACCAGACGGTCGGTGAAAACGATCTGATTCTGGTGTGTGACGTGGGCGGCGGCACCACGGATTTCAGCCTGATCTCCCTGAAGGCCGGAGACAGCGGCAGTCCCCGCTTTGAGCGCCTGGCCGTGGGGGACCACCTGATTTTAGGTGGAGACAACATCGATCTGTCCCTGGCAAGGATTGTGGAAGCCGGGTTCAAGTCTGACACCTCACTGACACCGGATAAATGGAAAACCCTGAGTCACCAGTGCCGGCAGGCCAAGGAACAGATCCTTGAAAACCGGGAAAAATCGGTCCGCATCACCATCAAAGGGGAGGGCCGGTCCCTGATTTCAGGAACCCTGGCAGCGGATCTGACCCGGGGAGAAGTGGAAAATGTGCTGCGGTCCCGGTTCTACCCGGATGTGGATTCCGCTGATATCAAGGAGACAGAGGCGGAAAGGGAAGTGGCGGATTTCGGGCTGCCTTTTGAAAAAGATCCGGCCGTGACAAGGCATATCATCCGGTTTCTGGAAAAACACCGGGACAATGTGAAACAGGTCCTGGGCAAGGAAGCGCCTGTGCCGGATTTTATTTTGTTCAACGGCGGGA
>JAWOEP010000490.1:0-10149 GCA_046482705.1 Desulfotignum sp. | reverse complement strand
CCACCTGCATGCGATCTTCCAGGGGGGCGTTGCGGATCACCCGCAACGTCAGCCCCGGAAAAATCCCCATGTCAAGAAGGCGCTGTCCCAGCATGTTTTTGGCGGACAGCCCGTTGATGGTGCAACTGCTTCCCGGTGTGAGTTGGTCAAGCGTCATGATGGTCCCAATTATTTAGTTAAAATTTATAATCTTTGGCATATTTATATAACATATTATCAATATTTATAAAAGTTATACTAAACTAACAAAAAAATATTGGCCATATATTTCATGGCATGAATTTTTTGTCAAGCGGTTTTTATAAATTTTTTCAGCAGATTTTGAAACAGGCATTCGGCCATTCCCTATGCGACCCTGGATTGGATTTTTTTATATGGACATTTCCATATTACGGCAGGATATGATATACAGAAGAAAGACATTCGGATTATCTCTAACCGTTTCAGGAGTTTTACCATGAAAGCGGACCTGTTGAAAAAAATGCAATCCGTTGATCCTGCCATACGTGATGTACTGATTTTGATGATGGAAGAGTTCAATCATCCATCGAATCAGGTACCTGTCACTCAAGCTGATTTTGAAGAGCTGAAAGGGATCGTCAAAGATCTCGCTGTTGCACAGAACCGCACGGAAAAAGGGCTGGAAAGCCTGACCGCGCGTGTGGATGAACTTATCCAGGCACAGAACCGCACGGAACAACGGCTGGAAAACCTGGTCGCACGCGTAGATGAGCTTGCCCTGGCACAGAGTCGGACCGAAAAGCGACTGGAGGAGCTTGCCCAGGCACAGAACCGCACGGAACAACGGCTGGAAAGCCTTACCGCACGTGTGGATGAGCTTGCCCAGGCACAGAATCGCACGGAACTGATCGTCCAGAAATTATCAGAAAGTGTTGTGGATATCCGCAAGCAGATGGGCGGGCTGGCCATGGCTGTGGGGTACGGCATTGAAGACAGGCTCATGCCCCAGATCCCCAAATTTGTCGATACAGCGTTTGGCCTCCGGGCGGATATCGTTGACCGCCGAAATATTGTCTATCCGGATGGCAGCTATGACGAGGCCAATATCTATGTTGAAGGGGAAAAAAACGGGAACAGAATCTACCTGATCGGCGAGTGTAAAGCCCAGCCGGGCAAGCGGGATTTCGACAAATTCGCCGGGTTGCTTGGGCGCATCAGAGAAAACAGGGAAGGCGATGTCATGGGTATGATGATCGGCTACCACTATGCACCGGATGTGGAAAACTACGCCAAAGAAAATTATCCCGCCATAAAATTTTACAGGACGTTTGAAGTCGCACGTGGAGGAGAAGGGGATCCGCTTTCTGTCAGCCCATAGTTGGAACAGGCATCTTATCAGGTATCATCATTTTTTAAGCAGCCAGGGCCTGGATTGTTTCTCCAAACCGAATTTTTTCTGCATTGTTTCTGGCCGGGCGGCAGGGTCCGGCTGCAGTGTCTGCACCTCGGCTGTCAATTCCCGGTTCCGGGCTTCCAGATGCCTGATTGCTGCAGCATCAGTCTTGCGCGCTTTGCTCATCTCCTTGAGTGCCCGGCTTTTTTCGGCCAGTTTCTGCTTTTCCTTGTCAAGCCGTTCTGTCATAAGTTCCATCTGCCGGCGGATGGTGAAGATTTCAGTCATGTTGGCATGGGCCTGCATATGGAGTTCACCAGCGATATCTGCCAGCAGTTCCGGGCTGGTTTTTTTGTGGGCTACAATGGCATAGAACAGCGGGCCCACATCGCCGGTTACAAGGTGTTCAGACCACAGATTCCGTATCTCCTGCTCTGTCATGCCGGCAATGCGGGTCATCTTTCCGGCTGACTGGTTACGGATAAAGTTGTTCACCTTTTGTGAGACATTGTTTTCATCCCCCAGTTTCAGCATGATTTTCTGGTGGTATTCATAGGGTTTCATGGATTTGACATCATAGCCGCATTTTTTCAGGATGGACCGGTGTTTTTCCACGGTGAGCATGGCGCCTGCCACCGGGCATTTCAAAAAATCCGGAATTGCCCATATGGGTAAAAACTGGTGCAGTTTGTCAGACATGGTGGTTACCTCCACAATCAGGTTGCGATGTATTTCGCAAGAACATGTTATAAGCAACAATGATTTGTCAAGAAAAAAATATTAGACATGCCTTAAAAAAAACACCCATTCTTGACAATGTGTGATTGCAGCATATTTTTTAAACTGATTCTTTTAATCTGAAAGGAGGGTCTTGCCATGAAAATCCTGATCGTTTTTTATTCCACCTACGGCCATGTGTATGAGATGGCCAAAGCAGTTGCCCAGGGCGCAGAACAGATTCCAGGTGCTGACGTGGATATCCGGCAGGTGCCGGAGACGCTTTCTGCGGATGTGCTGGAAAAAATGGGGGCGGTTGAAGCGAAAAAGGCGTTTTTCCATGTGCCGGTATGCACGATGGAAGAACTGGAAAAAGCGGATGCCGTCATATTCGGCACCCCCACCCGGTTCGGTAACATGTGCGGACAGATGCGGCAGTTTCTGGATGCCACGGGCGGACAGTGGGCCAACGGTTCTTTGATCGGCAAGGTGGGCAGTGTGTTTGTCAGCACCGCCACCCAGCACGGGGGCCAGGAATCCACCATCCTGTCTTTCCATACAACGCTCCTGCACCACGGGTTTGTGGTGGTGGGTCTGCCCTATGCATTCCAGGGACAGATGCGCATCGATGAAGTCACCGGCGGATCCCCCTATGGCGCATCCACCATAGCCGGGGGAGACGGGGCCAGGATGCCCTCTGAAAATGAGCTGGCAGGGGCCCGGTTTCAGGGAAAACATGTGGCAAAAATTGCCGCAAAACTGGCCGGGTAATCTGATCGGATTGGAAGAGTGGAGAACGGCAGTACAGCCGGATAAGGGTTGTGCCGGATCAACGCCCGGCACATCGGTCACACAGCCCTGACACTAATACGTAAGGAGGAAAAAATGCGGTTGAAATCTATTACATTGGCTGTTTTACTGGTCGTTTTGACGGGTGCTGTCCTGAATGCCGAAGAAAAATTGCAGGTTTTTGTCAGTATTGTGCCCCAGAAATATTTTGTTGAGCAGATTGCAGGAGATCTGGCAGAGGTGGATGTGCTGGTGACACCAGGGAAAAGCCCGGCCACTTATTCTCCGACCCCGGCCCAGATAAAAAAACTGGCCAATGCAGATATATATTTCAGAATCGGGGTGGCGTTTGAAAACGGGTTCATGCATAAGATCACATCCATTGCCCCGGATACCCGGGTGGTGGATACCCGCAAAGGGCTCATGCTGCGGGAGATGGAATCCCATTTCCATGATGATGGCCACCATGAAGCGCATGGCCATGATAAACACAAGGCGCACGGTCAGGACCACCATGGTGAAGAAGGGCACGCCCATGGGGCGGACGCGGACCATGATCACCAAAGTGAAGCAGGGGAGGATCACGGCCATGGGGATACTGCTGCCGGCAGGGATCCCCACATCTGGATGAGCCCGGTGCTGGTGAAGCAGCAGGCCGCCACCATGACAGATGCTCTGGGTGATCTGGCCCCGGCCCATGCAGCCCTGTTCCGGGAAAATTATGAGCTGTTTGCCCGGAATCTGGATCAACTCCATGAGCGGTTGAAAGCCCTGCTGGCACCCCTGGCAGGGCAGAATTTCTTTGTCTTCCATCCGGCATTCGGATATCTGGCTGATGCCTACGGCCTGCGCCAGATTCCCGTGGAAACCATGGGCAGATCCCCCAAGGGAAAGGAGCTGTCCGCCTTCATCAAGCTGGCCAGACAGGAGAATGTCCGGGTAATCTTTGTCCAGCCCCAGTTCGACCAGGAGGCTGCAAGGAAGATCGCCCGGGCAGTCAACGGTGCGGTGGTGTCCATCAACCCCCTGGCCTATGACTATCTGGACAACATGAAACAAATCGCCGACACCATTGCCGATGCACTGGCACCCTGATGAAAAAAAACCGTGAAGCCTGAACCTGATACCTCCCCGTTTCCAATGGCAGCAGATCCGGCACTGCCGCAGGTCCGGTCCAAAATCAGTGAGACCGGCCGGTACCTGCAGATGTTTTTTCTGGTGGCCGCCATTCTCATGGCGGCCTTCCATGTCAGATCAGAAGCATTTATCACCTTTTCCATCATTTTCAGTGCCATTGTTCTGGAAGCCTTTCCCTTTATGCTGCTGGGGACCCTGCTGGGCGGCTTTGTGGAGGTGTTTCTGTCCAGGGAGCAGCTGCTGCGCATCCTGCCCAGAGAAAAAAAACAGGCAGTGGTTGTTGCCGCTTTTCTGGGAATCATTTTCCCGGTCTGTGAATGCGCCATTGTACCGGTGGTGAGAAAATTTATCCAGAAAGGCATGCCCCTGGGATCTGCGGTGGCATTTTTGCTGGGTGGACCCATTGTGAATCCGCTGGTGTTTTCCTCCACCCTGGTGGCCTATTCCTTTGCCTGGGATGTGGCATTTCTCCGGGTGTTTGCCGGGGTGGTGATTGCCATGGGCATCGGTCTGCTCACAGATGCATGTTTTTCCAGAAAACAGGCCCTGCTCCCCTTTCCGGAACAAACCGCCTGCGGCTGCGGCCATGCCGGATGCACCCATACCCATGGATTTCATGGCAGCCTGGTTCATCGCACTGGCATGGCTGCTGCGCGAAGACCGGTATCAACTGTTTCTGGCCCCGGGTTTCGGGTTTCTGATTTACATCAGCCTGGTGGTCTGTGCGGTCTTCTGTATTAGCCTGCTGGCAGAACCGCCGGTTTCTGGAAAAGACCAGCTCATCAAAGGCATGATCCTGATATTGCCCATTGTGTTCATGGGTGCTGCCGGTGACAATACCCTGGGCAGCTTTGCCCTTTCCAAACGGCCAGTGGCGACAATGGTTCAGAAAAACAGTGATACCCCACTGGTCCAGGATCTGGATGCCAAAACACTTTCGGAACCGGGCAAAGATGACATTCAGGAGATATCCATAGCCCGCCTGGTGCGCAACTGGGACCAGTATAATGGCAGGCATATCCGTGTGGAGGGCCTGTTTTTCTTTCATGATTTCCCCCTGTGTTTTCAATTGATTCGGTTGCATAAGCAGTCGGGGTGGTTAAAAGAACCTTACAAAGCAATCCATTCCTGTAAGGGCCGCCAGATTATTCCGACAAAAATTATAAAGTCAATGTAAAACAGGAGGTATGAAAATGAAATCACGTCATCTTTATATAGCCATGGTTCTGGCACTGTTATTTTTCTGGTTGACAGGTTCAGCCGGTGCCTGGAACAGCCAGAGGCGGTATTACGACCCGCATGGCAGCGGTTATACGTATGGTAAGGACAAAAGGCATCATCCCCGATATAACCGTAGTTTTCCAAAACACAAACAATACAGGCACTATAAAAGAAAGTATTACAGGAATACGCCTTCCTGGAAGAATTACAACCGGCGGCTGCAATACCGGTTCAATGGGTTTTCCAAAAAACATTACCCTGGATCAACCCACCGCTATGACACGGATTATACCTTTTCAGAGGGCTGGGAACTGGTCGGAAAGGACCGGCCGGAAAAAGCGCTGGATATATTCGGACACTTTGCAAAAAAATCACCCTATGAAGGGGAGGCAAAAATCGGCTTCGCTCTTGCAGCTGCCCAGAACAGGCGCATGTTTGATGGTGTCGTTGCCATGAGACGGGCGTTGAAATATGATCCGGATGCGTTGAACCGGGTGCCTGTTGATGACGCGCTCCGCAGAGAAATTATTGAGCTGACGGAAAACTACCAGTCACGGTTTCACGGCCTGAGCACATCAGATACCCATTTTATGGTAGCTTCCCTCTATTATCTCATAAACGATCTTGACCGCTGCATTGCAGCACTGGAAAAAAATCATGCTGCCGGTGATCAGGCAGTCAGCACCATGAACCTGTATCGTCTGGCCGGATATGAGGCATACAATTAAAGTCGAGAAATGTTTTGCAGACAAAAACAGGCATGGCCGTTATTCATGGTCTTTGAAAAGGTCTTTCAATTTTTCCCGGACCTGGTCCGGCAGGCGCATGGGTCTGTCATGGGATTTTTCCATACGGTCAAGTTTTTCCACTGCCTTGTGGATTATCCAGAGCTGTTTTTTGTAGTTTCGGCAGAGGCTGCACATCATCAAATGAAACCGGATACCCATTCTGATCCGCAGGGGCATATTTTCATCCATGGAACGGGAAATCAATTGTGATACATCTTTACACCTGAATGTCCAGTGGTTTATCATGGTTGTACCCCGTCTTTATTGCAGCCAGCTGGTTTCAATGCATTTTCGCATGAGAAACCGGGCCCTGTGAAGGATTACCCAGCAGTTTGTCGCAGTGACATTCAGAACCTTACAGATGGTCTGGGTGCTTTTTCCTTCCAGTTCCCGCAGAGACAGGGCATGGGCCGACCGTGCCGGCAGTTCGTGCAGGCATTTTCTGATGATATCCAAAAACGCTTTTTGTTCAAGCAGATGTTCCGGGTCTGATGCCCATTGTGCCGGACCGGTTTTCCATCTGCCATTGTGATCAAAACTGTCATGCATTTTCCGTTCATCCAGCTCCTGGTCTTCAAATACGGCATCCCGGTATTTTCTGCGCAGAGAATCGATGATTTTGTGTTTCAGGATACCGGTGAGCCAGGTTTTTTCAGATCCCCTGCCGGCAAAGCTGTCTTTTGCCTTCAGGGCAGCCAGCAGGGTTTCCTGGACCAGTTCCCGGGCCAGTTCCTCATCTTGTACCCTGTAAAATGCAAATCCGTACAGGTAATCACCATAAGTGTCTACCCAGGTGGATGGCGGGCTTAATGAGCTGGCTTCATCAGCAGGCATGTTTTTTCTCTAAACAGGTTCCATGTTGACAGATGAGCATAAAATAAATGGTTGATTTTTGTCAATTGTATATTAATGTATAAGAAAGTCAAATAAAATTAACAAGGAGGAACCTGACATGGCACGACTGGATACCATGCCCGAACCCATGCGCTCTCACCTGGCAGAACTGCCCTGCCCAACTTTCGACACCCGGCCCTGGGTGTCCGGACCACCCCTTTACCGGCGCAGGGTGGCCATTATTTCAACCGCAGGTCTGCACCGGCGGGATGACCGCCCTTTCGAAGGCATGTCAGGTGACTTCAGGGTGATTCCCAACACCTGTACCGCAAAAGATCTGGTGATGACCCATGTGTCAACCAATTTCGACCGCACCGGTTTTCAGCAGGACTGGAACGTGGTGTTTCCCCTGGACCGGATCCGTGAACTGGCCTATGACAGTACTATCGGTTCTGTAGCAAAATTTCACTATTCGTTCATGGGTGCTGCAGATCCGGCGGTCATGGAAACTGCGGCAGAAAAACTGGCCGGGCTGCTCACAGGCGATCAGGTGGATGCGGCACTGCTTGTGCCGGTCTGACCTTTCTGCACCCGCGCGGTCGGCGCGTTGTCACATTATCTGGAAACCAGGGGCATCCCCACTACACAGATCAGCCTGATCAGAGAACATACACAGACCATCCAGCCCCCCAGGGCCCTTTGGGTACCTTTTGTCCTGGGCCGTCCCCTGGGGCTGCCGGGTGATCCCGATTTTCAGCAGCAGGTTGTCCAGGCGGCACTGGCGCTTCTGGAAGCACAAAAAGGTCCGGTACTGGTAGATTTTCCCCATGATGTTCCCGAAAAAACTAACACCTCCCGTGATTCTATGGAACCGCTGGCCTGCCCGGTCAGTTTTGCAGGTCCAGTGACCCATGCGACTGGAACTGAAAAACTGCTGGCCGCCTTTAAACAGGAAGTGTCAGAATTCCGCTCCTGGTATGATATGGGTCTTGAAAAACGGGGCTATTCAGCGGTGATCTATTTTCCACCGGAAGCGGCATTGCAGGTGTTTACCGATTTTCTGTCCGATACCCCCCTGACCATTGATGAAAATCTTTCCTCGACGGCTTTAGCCCTGCGGTTTGCAGCCCAGGATATCAAGGCGATATATTTTGAATCTGTGATGTTCCGGCCGGATATGGTATTACCGGATGATGCCGCCTTTACCAGCTGGTTTTGGCAGAAGACTGCTGCCGGTGCTCTGCTCAGAGCGGTGAAGGAAAAATGCAGGGCCTCAGAGGACAAGGCCCTGAAGATGACCGGGGAGATGCTGCTGGTGCCTCTGGACCAGGCATGACACGAACGGTGAAGGGTGAACAGGCAGTGTGCGGTAACAGGGAGACGGTATGGAAAAATTGTTGAATGTGAGGCAGGCGGCTGAACTGCTCAATGTTTCTCAAATGACTGTGCGCAGGTGGACCAACGCCGGTCTGCTGGCCTGTTTTCGCATTGGAAAAAAGCGGGAAAGGCGGTTTCAGCTCTCTGATATCCAGCAGTTTATTGAAGGCAAAGTCCCCTCCCCCCGGACAGATAATACCCTCCCAGACAAACCTGACCAGCATGTGGCCCTGGGCTTCAATGGCCTGGATGTGCCCGACGGAACCCATATGGCCCACCTGTATGCGGATCTGTCCGAGGCACTGGAGGTCCAGGCATTGTTTTTACGTCAGGGAATCGAAAACAAAGAAACTGTTATGGTGGTATCCCCGCAGCACCGCAGAGAACAGCTGCTTTCTGCCATGGCACAGGATGGCCTGGATGTGGCAGGACTTATCCGCCAAAACCGGCTGATTCACGGCAGCGGCAGGCAGACCCCTGCGGAGATGGCTGAATATATATTTCATGCAGCTGCATCAGCCCGTAACAGGTTCCGGCTCATTGGAGACATGTCTTGGACCGCACAAAAAAATTGGTCTGAAGAAAATCTCAGGGCCCTTGAACAAAGTACCAACACCCGCCTGCGCCCGGGCAGCCTGTTTCTGTGCCAGTACAGCCTTACGGAATTTTTCGGCACCCAGACCATGATGGCCCTGGAAACCCATTCCTGTGCCTTATACAAAGGAAAATTCCAAAAAAATCTGTTCCAGATGGATGGGTAACCCCAGCTGTTGCATCAATTTTATGTAAGGCATGGCCATCTGGGGCGACAAAACTGGTAAAGCAGGTGGATATGTCCGGGTAAAGGAGGGAGACACATGAAAACAAATGTTTCCAGATGGATGGTGGTGGCAGCAGTTATCGTGCTGGTTGTACTTTTTTTTGTATTGGATCTGAACCGGTTTTTATCCCTGGAATATATCAAGTCCCAACAAGAGATGCTGCTGGCATTTTACCGGGAAAACACGGCGGCAACGATCGGGATATACATGGTCATCTATATTCTTGTGACCGCCCTTTCCCTGCCCGGGGCCGCTGTCATGACCCTGGCCGGCGGCGGGTTTTTCGGTCTGTTGACAGGTACGGTGGTGGTGTCTTTTGCCAGTACCATCGGCGCTACCCTGGCTTTTCTTGTTTCCCGGTTTCTGCTGAAGGACTGGGTCCAGGCCCGGTTCAAAGACAAGCTGCGGGCCATCAACAAAGGCATTGAAACAGAAGGGGCGTTTTATCTGTTCACCCTGCGGCTGGTACCGGTGTTTCCATTTTTTATCATCAATCTGGTGATGGGCCTGACACCCATTACAACGATCCGGTTTTACCTGGTCAGCCAGATCGGCATGCTGGCAGGGACCCTGGTATATGTCAACGCCGGCACACAACTGGGGCAGATAGATTCATTACAAGGGATTTTGTCTCCGGGCCTGCTTTTGTCATTTGCCCTGCTGGGAATTTTTCCCCTTCTGGCCAAAAAAGGGGTATCTTTCATCAAAAAGAAAAAAGGAAAAGACCATGGCTAGTTATGAATATGATATCGGGATCATCGGCGGGGGTGCAGCCGGTCTGACAACTGCTTCAGGTGCGGCACAGCTGGGGGCGAAAACCATATTGATCGAACAGGAGGACAAACTGGGAGGAGACTGCCTCCATTACGGGTGTGTGCCCAGCAAAACCCTTATCAAATCAGCCCATGTGTACCATCAGATGAAACATGCCCAAGCCTTCGGATTGCCGCAGGTGGATCTTCCGCCGGTGGATTTCAAGCAGGTGGCAGACCGCATCAGATCGGTGGTGGATACCATCCAGAAACATGATTCAGAAGAACGGTTCTGCAGCCTGGGGGCCAAAGTGGTGTTCGGGCAGCCCCGGTTTGTGGATGAACATGCGGTGACATTG
>JAWOEP010000456.1:0-2529 GCA_046482705.1 Desulfotignum sp. | reverse complement strand
GAGGCGCTGATTCCGTTTCTGCCAGTTCCCCGGGTGGAAAAGGAGCTGGACACTTTCAAACTGGTCACCGACTGCCCGGACACCATCGGCCGGATGCACACTTTTTACGGCCATTTCGGTGTCATGATCAAGGCCTATGCCTATATTCTGTCCATGGGAGCCCGGGGACTGCTGGATGCCTCCCGCCTGGCTGTTCTCAATGCCAATTATATCAAGGACAGTCTCAAAGACACTTTGAACCTGCCCTATGACCGACCCTGCATGCATGAATGCGTGTTCAATGATGCCAGACAGAAATCTTATCACATCACCACCATGGACATGGCCAAACGGCTGCTGGATTACGGATTTCATCCCCCCACCGTGTATTTTCCCCTGGTGGTGGAGGGTGCTTTTATGGTGGAACCTACGGAAACCGAATCCAAAGATGACATTGACCAGTTCATCAATGCTGTGAAAGCCATTGCAAAGGAAGCGGAATCCGCACCTGAAAAGCTCACCCGGGCACCGGTTCTGCCCAAGGTGACCCGGCTCGATGAAGTCAGTGCCGCCAGAAAGCCATGCCTGAGAGGATAAGATCCGGGTTGCGCACCTGTGTATTCCAGGACCTGCAGGTCTTGGAATACCGGCGCGCCCTGGATCTGCAGGTTGACACGCGTACTGCAAAAATACAGGACCGTTCTTTGCCGGATCATCTGTTTTTTGTTCAGCATCCCCCGGTGTTCACCTTTGGCAGACGGGGTGGAAAGGAAAACCTGATGAAACCGGATAATTTTCTGGAACAACAGGGCATTGACACGGTGGAGACAGACAGGGGCGGCAATATCACCTATCATGGACCGGGCCAGGCAGTGCTGTATCCGGTGATTGATTTGGAGCGCGCCTGCATCGGGGTGGCGGATTTCGTGTATGGACTTGAAGAGATCATGGGCCGAACAGCACAGGATTTCGGGGTGGCCATCAACCGGGATCCGCGCAACCGCGGCATGTGGGCGGGATCCAGAAAAATCGGGTCTGTGGGATTGTCCATCAGGCACGGTATCAGCATCCATGGACTGGCCCTGAATGTATCTTTGGACTTGACCCCTTTTTCCTGGATCAATCCCTGTGGTCTTTCCCGGATTTCCATGACATCTTTGGAACAGGAACTGCAGATATCTTGGAAAAAAGATGTCCGTGTTTCCATGGATGCAGTAAAAAATAAGTTTGTAACTTATTTTTGCCGTGTGTTTAATTTTCAACTGATCAGGAAAACAACCCATGCGTGATCACACTGCCGGCGCCGGCAAACCTGCCTGGCTGAAAAAACGCCTGCCCAGGGGCGGAGAATATGCAAAAGTCACCCGGCTGCTGGCCGGAGCAAAGCTGCATACGGTCTGCCAGGAAGCCAGCTGCCCCAATATGTTTGAATGTTTTTCCAAAGACACTGCCACCTTTATGATCTTAGGGGACCAGTGCACCCGCCACTGCCGGTTCTGCAATATCACGGCCCGCCCTCCCCTTGCCGTGGACCTTCAGGAACCGGACCGGATAGCCCAAACAGTCCGGGAACTTAAGCTGCATTACGTGGTGGTGACCTCTGTCACCAGAGATGATCTGCCTGACGGCGGGGCCGCCCATTTTGCCGCCGTGATCCAGGCCCTCAAAAAACCGGGAAAAGACATGGACCAGACCATCCGGGTGGAAGTGCTGATACCTGACTTCCAAGGGGATATTACTGCCCTGAAAACCGTGGTGGATGCACAGCCCGATGTCATCAACCACAATATGGAAACCGTGGCAGCCCTGTACCCCCGGGTCCGGCCCGAGGCTGTTTACCAGCGATCTCTGGATCTGATCAGAAACGTGAAAAAACTGAATCCTGATATGCCGGCCAAATCCGGCCTCATGGTGGGGCTGGGAGAAACCGTATCCCAGCTGGAACAGACCATGCAGGATCTGTTTGACCATGGCTGCGACATGCTGACCATGGGCCAGTATCTGCAGCCCACCAGAGCCCACCTGGAAGTGAAAAAATACTATCCCCCCGAAGAGTTTGACGCGCTGGCACAGACAGCCCGGCAGATCGGATTTTCAAAAGTGGCAGCCGGCCCGTTTGTCAGAAGTTCCTACCAGGCGGAAGACCTGTTTCAGACACCCGGCACCTCCTCCTAACCCGGATCTTGACCCACGGCACATGCTGCAAGACATGCGGCAAGGGCTATTGCATATAAAAGCTTTGAGGACCTTTTCAGCAGAGTGCCGCCTCCGGTGGGGGGTGTCTTACTTCCGGCCTGGAATCCTTGGGGGCTTCGACAGTCCGGCAGCAAGACACCCCCCACCGGAGGCTCCCGCCGTATAAAGATGACCCGGTTCCGGGATAAGACGCCGGTTCACCGCTCTCACGAACCACTAGTGCCGGGGGGTACCCGGGGGTCGAATCCCATTCTGCAGCGGTTGCTACAGGCGGTTGGGCATGCGAAGCGTTAAAAACGGCAGTCAAACAATCACACATTTTTCCTTCATGGTACCGGCTGAGGCGATTTCAAT
>JAWOEP010000450.1:0-3445 GCA_046482705.1 Desulfotignum sp. | reverse complement strand
AAATTTTCCATCCATTTTCATGCTTTTCAGTTTGATCACGCGTCACCTCTTTCCCATGGTTTGTTTATGTTCCATTATTTGAAAAAATATTCTATATCAAGATGCATGCCATAAAAATAAAATTCAAATAAATATTAAATCGGGAACAATTACAAATAGATAAAAAATTAATACAAATTTTAATCCCTATTTTTCTGGGAAGAAAGGAGAATTTTTTTGTTTGGCAACACTTTTTTTGGTTTTCAAAAAAATGCAGGATCAGGATGGCGGCAACGGGATTTTCAGGATCACGGCTTTTGCAGCTGATATTTTCGCATGAAATAATAGAGCCGGTTCTTGCTCAGCTTGGACTGGTCCGCTGCCTGGTCAAGATCCCAGTTGTTGTGGGACAGAAGCATGGAAAAATAGTGTTTTTCGATTTTTTCAAGGGCCTTTTCCTTAAAGGGCTTGAATGCTTCCAGGAGATGTCCGGCATCTGCCGGCAGGGGGGTGTCTGCCTGCTGCAGCCCTTTTTTAACATGGGACACCCGGATCTTATCCGGCAGGTGCATGGGATATATCAGGGGGATCTCAGGATCACACAGCAGTGTTTTTTCAAGGACATTGATCAGTTCCCTGACATTTCCGGGCCAGTCATGGGTTTCAAGGATGTCCAGGGTTTCGGGCAGCAGGGCCTTGCGGGGGATATGGTGTTTTTTGCATAATTCATCTGAATAGTGCAGGGCCAGGTCATGGATATCCTCTTTTCTGTCCCGCAGCGGCGGCAGTGTAAGGACAAATGTTTTGATGCGGTATAACAAATCCTGCCGGAAACTGCCTGCTGCAGCCATTTTTTCAAGGTCCCGGTTGGTGGCTGCGATAAGTCTGAAGTCACTGGCCAATTCCCGGGTGCTGCCCACGGGCCTGAATTTTTTTTCCTGTAATACCCGTAAAAAGGTTTTCTGGGCAGCAAGCGGCAGTTCCCCGATTTCATCCAGAAAAAGGGTGCCCCTGTCCGCCATTTTTATCAGGCCGTCCGATGCCTTGTCCGCTCCTGTGAAAGCCCCTTTCTGATGTCCGAACAGCAGGCTTTCAATCAGGGTATCCGGCATGGCCGCACAATCAACAATAACATACGGGGCTTCCCTGACAAAAGAATTGTCATGGACCGCCCTGGCAAACAACTCTTTTCCTGTTCCGCTTTCTCCCTGGATCAGCACACTGGCATGGCTGGATGCACATTGGGCTAGCTGCTCCAGGGATTTTTTCAGCACATAGCTCTTGCCGATTATGCCGGCGGGCTGAAACAGGAGTGTGGCAGATTTTTTGTGTTTTGCCTTGCGGTATTCCAGGGCCTGGTTGATCTGCAGGATCAAAGTCTGTTTGTAAAACGGTTTTTCAATATAATCCCAGGCACCGTTGTTGATGGCGATTTCCGCACCCTGACCGCTGCCCATGGCCGTAATGATAATGACCTGGGGTTCAGAGCGGTTCTGTTTGATGGCCGGCAGGGCATCCAGCCCGTTTCCATCCGGCAGGTTGACATCCAGAAAAACCAGGTCCAGGTCCTGCCGATCAATGATACAAAGTCCCTCATCCAGGGTGGCAGCAGTAAAAACTGTATGGGAAAGTGCTTCCATCCGGGCGGTCAGAATTTCTCTGATATGCGCTTCGTCATCGATCACCAGAATTTTTGCCACAGGGTCTCTCCTCCTTTTCAAAACACAGGTACTGCAACAGATCAATTATCTAGGCATGGGGGGGCTGCCTTGATCTGCCAACAAAAAATACATACCAGTAAATGGTGTGAATTTCAATCATCTGTTTTTCTCCAGAGAAAAGCATACCAAAACAATCTGAAATCTGATATCGTAAATTGTTGGGATGGCTCCGACACCCGTGTGTATTGAGGCACGCAATTGCAGGAGGTGGATATGCATGCAAATATCAAAATCATCGGCCAGCTTTCTGCGGCGGAAAATATCTTTCATGTGTTTCCCTCCAACGACAAAATTGGAGACTTTGCCGCCCGGGCATTGAAAAAGGTTCCCGGGGTCGCCGGTTGCAGCATTTGCATTTGCGGGGAACCACGCCCGTCAGGAGATCTGTTGCCCGATTTCTGTGATGGCTGTGATATCGGATCCACTTCTGCCGATTCTGATGAAGAACTGGTGTGCCGGTTCGACGGCAGGGAAAATCATGATATTTATTTTTTGAAGACACCGGCCCGGTTTTTTGGTTTTCTGATTGTTGAAATAGAAGACCCGGCCCAATTTTCTCCCTATGCCCCGTTTATCAGCAATTTTTCTAATACTATCACCATTAACATGGAAAATCTCTGGCAAAAAGAGCAATTACAGACCAAAAACACGGTATTGAAACAGCACCGCCAAAATCTTGAATCCTTGATAAAAAAAAGAACCCAACAGCTTTCAAAAACCCAGGAAGAACATATTGCCCTGGAAAAAAAGCTTCACAATGCCCGGAAAGCGGAAAGCCTGGGCCGCATGGCCGGTGCCATTGCCCACCATTTCAATAATCAGCTCAATGTGGTAATGGGCAATCTGGAAATGGCCTTGGAGGATTCTCCGGCTGATGCGGTGTATCGTGAAAATCTGACTGCAGCCATGCACGCAGCCCAAAAGTCAGCAGAAATTAGCGGGTTGATGTTAACCTATGTGGGCCAGGGAAGCGGGGAGACCAGCAGACTGGAGCTATCCAGACTCTGCCTGTCGTATCTACCCATACTGCGGACTTCCCTGCCCGGGGGCATTGCGCTGGAAACAGATTTCATGTCTGTGGGAGCGGTTGTTCTGGCAAATGCAAATCATATGCAGATGATTTTGAGTCACTTGATAACCAATGCTGCAGAAGCCATCGGGGAAAATACCGGCCGGATCAAGCTATCCACAAAAATATTTTCGGTATCTGATATTCCCAAACTTGTTACCGCCCCTGTTGACTGGCAGCCTGATGCAAAAATGTATGCCTGCGTGGAAGTATCGGATACCGGGTGCGGTATAAACGACCAGGATATGGAAAAATTATTTGATCCCTTTTTTACCACCAAATTCACGGGCCGTGGCCTGGGGCTTTCGGTGGCACTTGGATGGGTAAAGTCCTGGGACGGAGCACTTTGTGTGGAGAGCAAAAAAGGCCGGGGAACGTGTGTGCGTATTTTATTGCCGGTGCAGGAAAATATGGATTCACCACAGACTGATGCAGTCAGCCAATGGCAACCTGATGCAAAAGGCGGCACTGTGCTGCTGGTGGATGACCAGGATGCTGTGCGCAAAATCGGTGAGGTCATGCTGCAGCGTTTGGGTTTCTCCCCCATCACCGCTGCAAGCGGGCCGGAGGCCGTGGCCGTGTTTCGCAGACATCAGGACAGGATCTGCTGCGTGATAACCGATCTTACCATGCCGGATATGGATGGGTGGGAAACCCTTGCAGCCCTGCGCAAAAT
>JAWOEP010000447.1:0-10752 GCA_046482705.1 Desulfotignum sp. | reverse complement strand
GCACTGATCCGCCTGTTCTGCAGGATCACCTCTTTCCGATTGGTGATATTGGCAAAAAAGGTCATGGCAAGGATACCGATGGTGGTTGTTTTTACACCGCCGGCCGTCCCGCCCGGGCTGCCGCCGATGAACATGAAAACAAGCATGAACAGAAAAGTGGGATGGGCAATGGCGGCAATATCCAGAGAATTGAACCCGGCGGTCCGCAAGGTAACCGATTGAAACCATGCATTCTGGATTTTATCTGGAATTGACAGCCCTGCCAGGAGCCCCCCCCATTCAAAGGCCATGATAAAAACCGTGCCCAGAACAAGCAGTACAATGCTGGCGGTCAGGGCGATACGGGCAGGAATCGGTACATTTTTACCGGACAGCCACCTGGGGATCACCAGGCTGGTTGCCGGTGCCATACCCCCGAAAATGATAAGTATGGCAACGGTATGCAAAACCAGCGGTTTTGTATGATAAGACATCAGACTGTCACTCTGAAGGGCAAAACCGGCATTGCAGAAAGCGGATACTGCCGTAAAAATCCCCCGCCAGGCCGCCTGGGCAGCGGTATCACCGGCTGTATAAAACAGGAAGGTCAGCATAATCGCCCCCATGCCTTCGGCAGCAAAGGTAAATTTAAGGATGGTAATAAGCGAATGCACCAGATCTTTATGACTTGTATCCGCAATTGAGGCCAGAACCCGTTCATGTGTGAGGCTGAGCCGCCTGCCCATGGTGTGCAGTCCAACAGTTGTAATGCCCATGATGCCCAATCCCCCCAGCTGAATCAAAACCAGGATAAAAAACTGGCCGTATCCGGTAAAATCATTGGGAGTATCCAGCACGATCAACCCGGTGACACAAACCGCGCTCACCGCAGTAAAGGCCGCATCAACAAATCCGATGGCCCTGTTTTCCGCTGCTATCGGAAGCAGCAGCAGCAAGGTTCCCATGGTACACAGCCCCAGAAAGGTCACCACCAGCACCCGGGCCGGATGGCTAAGAAAGATTTCCCAGAAGGATTTTTGGGTCTCTATTATGGTTTTCCGCCTGGAATGGCTATGGATGTTAAAATCAAACAGTATAAATATGATGCTGATCAGAACAACCGTGGCGGTCAATGCGAAAAACGGGCTGGTCATGATATGGGGGAGTGCCGCACCATAGGTGCCGGCAGCCGCTGCAAATCCCAGGAGCTTGCCGGCACGTGGTTTGCGGAACAGGGTCAGCGCACACAAAAACAGGGCAACAGCGGCAGCCACAGCAACTGTTAACTGCCAAAGGGGGGTGTCTGCCATATCATTGGTTTTTACAAACAAAAAGAGCAGCGGCAGAGGTGATAAAGCCAGTATAAAGACTTTTATGCCCATCCGCGGCATGGCTGCGCGTGATATCATGTTGCCTCAGGGATCAGAAGATTACTTCTGACCCACCTTCCTCATAAAATAATATTGAGGATCCGCCGCAGGGGTTCTGCTGCTCCCCAGAGCAATTGGTCTCCCACGGAAAAAGCAGTCAAATATTTACCGCCCAGTACCATCTTCCGGATCCGGCCCACAGGCACGGTAAGGGTACCGGTGACTGCTGCCGGGGTGAGTTCGGTGACGGTCTGCTCTTTGGTATTGGGAACCACGGTGACCCACTCATTGTTGGCGGCCAGCATGGCGTTGATATCTGCCAGGGGCACATCCTGTTTGAGCTTGATGGTGAATGCCTGGCTGTGACACCGCATGGCCCCGATACGCACGCACTGGCCGTCAATGGGCACCGGGTTGTCGGACCGGCCCAGGATCTTGTTGGTTTCCACCAGTCCTTTCCATTCTTCTCTGGTCTGGCCGTTTTCCATGGCCCGGTCAATCCAGGGAATGAGACTGGCCCCCAGGGGCACCCCCCAGTTCTGTGCGGGAAATTCACCGGATCGCAAGGTGTGTGTAACGGTTTTATCCAGATCAAGGATAGCAGAAGCTGGGTCGTCTAAAATGGGGGCGGCTGCATCTCCGACGGCCCGCATCTGTGCCACCAGTTCTGCCATGTTCTGGGCCCCGGCACCGGAGGCGGCCTGATATGTCATGGAGGTGAGCCATTCCACCACGTCATGGGCAAACAGCCCGCCCAAAGCCATGAGCATCAGAGAAACAGTGCAGTTGCCGCCGATAAAGTTTTTAACGCCGCTGGACAAAGCTTTTTCAATGACATGGTGGTTGACCGGATCCAGAACGATAATGCTGTCATCAGCCATCCGCAGGGTGGAGGCGGCATCGATCCAAAAGCCTTTCCAGCCCTTATCCGCCAGTTTAGGCTGTACTGCTTCTGTATAGGATCCGCCCTGGCAGGAAATGATGATATCCATTTCCATGAGGGTGTCGATATCATGGGCATCAATCAGATCAGGGACATTCCTGCCCACATCCGGGGCTTTCCGGCCGGCCTGGGAGGTGGTGAAAAAAAACGGGGTGATCTTTGCAAAATCCTTTTCCGCCATCATCCGTTCCATGAGCACCGAGCCCACCATACCCCGCCAGCCGACAATACCTGTTTTTTTCATTTTACCATCACCTTTGCAAAAAAATTGGATTACACTTTTTTATACTGATTATTCTGGCCCGATACCAGTCTAAATTGTATCAAATAAACAAAAAAATGCGGTGTGTGCCCTTTTTAACGGATCAGGTCATACAGCAGACGGATCTCTTTTTCCCACACTGTATCATCCGGGGTCTCCAGCACCAGGGGCATGTCGTCAAACCGGTCATCGTTCATGATAAAGTCAAACGGTACCAGGCCCAGCTTTCCTTTGCCGATGCTTTCATGCCGGTCCACCCGGCTGCCGAAATCCTTTTTGGAATCATTCAGGTGCATGGCCCTGAGAAAACCGATGCCCACGATCCTGTCAAATTCGTCCATGGTTTTTTCACACCCGCTTTTTGTCCTGATATCATATCCGGCCCCATGCAGGTGGCAGGTATCCAGGCAGACCCCGATACGGGTCTTGTCTGTGATCTGGGCAATGATCCTGGCCAGGTGCTGGAACCGATACCCCAGATTGGTGCCCTGGCCGGCGGTGTTTTCAAGGACGGCCATAACCCCGGTTGTCTGCGCCAGGGCCAGATCAATGGATTGGGCGATGCGGTCCAGGCAGTGTTCAGGAGACAATTTGTTCAGATGGCTGCCCGGATGAAAATTCAAATATTGCAGACCCAGCAGTTCACAACGCTGCATCTCATCAAAAAACGCATCCCGTGATTTTTTTAAGCCCTCCTGTTCCGGGTGTCCGAGGTTTATCAGGTAGCTGTCATGGGGAAGGATATGTTTTGGATCAAAGCCGGCATCTTTGCATTTTTTTCTGAACCGGATGATGGTCTGAAGGGACAGGGGAGGAGACTTCCAGCGCCGCTGATTTCTGGTGAACATGGCAAAGGCCCTGGCACCGATTTTTTCTGCATTTTCCGGCGCGTTTTCCGCCCCCCCGCTGATACTGACATGGGCCCCGATGTATTTCATTTTTCCCCCTGTATCAAAAACAACCTGCTGAACCCTCATATAACGGCATTTCAGATTTTAAAACCAAAATGCACCATATGCTGTTCCCCTGTCAACGCAAATATCATTGCACTGGATACAGGCGATCAGTTCCTTAACTGAAAAAAGTTATGCTAACCTGCCCCGAAGGATCTCGGGCCGGGCACAGGACACCACCAGGGGCGGGGCCTGGGACAGGATGCTGCACAAAAAGAACGAAACCCTGGCATGCTTATGGCAAATATTCAGTCATGGCAGTTGCATGCTGTTGCCATGACAACCATGTTGACAAGAGCATGTCCAGTTGCAATACTACAAGTAACTGCAATAATGCAATAGGGGTAAGAAGTTACCTTCTGACCCCATCATTAAAAAAGGATTGGTTATGGTTCCCCGGAAAAAAATTTTCATCTGCCTGTTTATTTTCGTTTTTTTTGCGGCATTGGGAACTTCCAGTGCTGATGACCGGACAATGACCTGTCTGTCCAGAGGCCAGGTTGTCTATGTACCGGTATACTCCCATATTTATATCGGAAACCGGGAACGGCCGTTTCTGCTGGCTGTAACCCTGAGTATCCGTAACACAGACATGCACAACCCAATGGTTGTGAAGAAAGCTGCCTATTACAATTCCCAGGGAAAACTGCTGGAGCAATACATCAATACCCCTGTACTACTGGAAAAGATGTCTGCCACCCGGTTTGTGGTCGATGAATCAGACAAGTCCGGGGGCTCAGGTGCCAGTTTTCTGGTGGAATGGGAATCAGAAAAGCCGGTATCTCCCCCCATCATCGAAACCGTCATGATCGGTGCCCAGACCCAGCAGGGCATCTCCTTTACCTCACGGGGGCAGGTGATCAAAGAAAAATAAGATTGTCTGCGGATATTTTGACTTTCAACTGCCTTCCGGATCCGACACCTTCTGCAGTTTCTGCAGATTCTCCGGCTTTCCCAAAGCGATGAGCAGGTCCCCTGCCGCAATGACCGTTTCAGGCCCCGGGTTGAACACCATGTCGCCGGATGCTTTTTTAATGCTCACCACCAGAATATCAAACCGGGGGCGTATCCCGGAATTTTTCACCAGTTTTCCCACCAGCTCGGAATTGGCGGAAACCGGCAGTTCCTCCATCTGCAGGTTGATATCCCCCCGAATGGCCAGATCCATCAGGCTGGTTGCCGTGGGCCGCAAAACGCTCTGGACCAGGCGCAGTCCTCCGATGTTGTAGGGCATGAAAACCCGCTCCGCCCCGGCCTGCTTCAACCGGGCTACATGGGATTCGGTATCGGTGCGGGCCACAATGGTGAGGTCAGGATTCAACTGCCTGGAGGTCAGGGTCACAAACACGTTGGCAGCATCCTCAGCCAGGGCCGTAATCAGGCATTTGGCTTTTTTTAAACCGGCGGAGAGCAGTATATCATCTGCTGTGGCATCTCCGGCGATAAACAGCATTTTCTGCCGGGCCAGCTGTTCCAGGGCTGCCTGATTTTTTTCAATTACCACCACATCAAACCCCTCTTTTTTGATTCCCTGTGCCACCACCCGGCCTATTCTGCCATATCCACACACGATATAATGGTTTTTGAGTTCATCAATTATTTTCTGCACCCTGCGCCTCCCGAGAATGTTTTGAAATTTCCCCTCTACGAACATCTGGGCCAGAGAACCCCCCAGATAGAAAAATGCACCAACCCCCCCGAAAATCACCAGCATGGTCATGACCCGGGAAGTGTCGGACAACGGCCGCACCTCCATGAATCCAACCGTGGAAAGGGTGATGATCACCATGTACACACTTTCAATGAAATTCCATCCCTCCAGCATCATATAACCGGAAGTACCTGCGGTTATAACCAGCAGGATAAAAATAGAACCCATGACAATTGACCATCCAAAGGGATGTTCCGTGCGCATCTGCCGGCGGAATCCCCCGACCCTTTTCCACAGCTTCATTCACTGTCTCCGTGCCATTCAAAGTGCCTGTTTGTTTTTTGCCCCTGCTACCATAGAATGTGTCCTGGCAGGAGTCAACCCATTGGTGGTCACAAAAGCAATGGCAATTTCACAAAACCAGTTTTTTCAATGCTGCATCTGGATGGGATCAGGACAAGGAATCCCAGAAAGCCCGGCTCTGTTCGGTCATGGAGGCGCCGCTGTTTTGGTTGTCCTGCCGCCCGGAAGGCGGCTTTCCAGCACCTGTCAGACGGTTGATCCGGTCCTCCACAGGCGGGTGGGTGGAAAAAAGACCGGCCATTTTTTTACCGGACAGGGGATTGACAATGAACATATGGGCCGTGGACGGATTGGCATCCACCGTGCTGTGTCGGGTATAGGACCCAAGCTTGGAAAGAGCTGATGCCAGTCCTTCAGGATGGCCGGTGATACTTGCGGCCGTGGCATCTGCCAGGTATTCCCGGGATCTGGAAACCGCCATCTGAACGAGCATGGCAGCCACAGGCGCCAGGATGGACAAGGCGATTACCCCTATAAATCCCATCCCCCCTTCTTCATTGTCTCTTCCCCCGAAAAAAGCGGAAAACCGTGCCATGGACGCCACAAACATGATGGCCATGGCCAGGGTTGCCACAATGGTGGAAATGAGAATATCCCGGTTTTTGATATGCCCGAGTTCATGGGCCAGCACCCCTTCGAGTTCATCCTGGTCCATGAGGCGCACCAGTCCTTGGGTGACAGCCACAACACCATGTTCCGGATTTCTGCCTGTGGCAAATGCATTGGGGGCATCTTCCGGAATTACATAAATTTTGGGCATGGGCAGACCGGCTCTGGATGCCAGACGGGCCACAGTATCATGCAGTCCTGGGGCCTGAGACCGGTCAAGGGGTTTTGCCCGGTACATTTTCAAAACAATGGTATGGGACTGCCAATAGGAAAAAAAATTCATTGCCAGGGCAATTATCAAGGCTATGACCATGCCGGACTGGCCGCCAAGGGCATACCCCAGCACCAAAAACAAGCCGCTCATGGCAGTAAGTAAAAAAACGGTTTTTATATGATTACCCATGGTTCTCCTTTTGTATTTTATCATATTTATCTGCAAATCTGTCTGACAAAAACAATAAAACAGATCTGATGGAAAGCAAGATGAACATACCGGCATCTGTCAATGAAAACCAGGCCGGGATATTTGGAAAACTGCCTGCTTCCGGCTGTTCCTCACACGTCAGCTGCCTTGCGCACAGCAATCCCGCATTGTGCCAGGTGGGCCTTGACCGCTGCAATGGGCACCTCTTTTCTGTGAAAAATACCGGCTGCCAGGGCTGCATCGGCATTGGTCTGTACAAACACTTCAGAAAAATGGGCTTCACTTCCGGCACCGGAAGAGGCGATCACCGGAATGGATACAGCCTGTTTCACCGCCCTGATCAATTCCAGGTCAAATCCCGCGCCGGTACCGTCCCGGTCAATGCAGTTGAGCAGAATCTCACCGGCCCCCAGTTTTTCACAGGCTTTGGCCAGGGTCACGGCATCCAGGTCCACTGCAGTTCGTCCCCCCTGGATGGTGCACTGGTACCAGCAATAGGTTTCTCCATTGGGACCGGGGATTTGTGTTTTGATCACATGGTGGCTTCCGGCATGTTCAGGGGATGCCACCCAGACCCGTCTGGGATCGATGGAGATCACCACGGCCTGGGCACCGTAAACCCGGGAAATTTCTTCAATAGCACTTTTGCCGGTTTTTATGCCGGTGTCAACAAAGGCTTTGGCAATATGCACGGCATCACTGCCGATGGAGATCTTGTCCGCACCGGATCGAAAATACCGGGATGCCACTTCCAGGGCGGTATAGTGCCTGCCGCCGGCATCCGTATAGTCTTTAATGCCGCCGCCGATGGTCAGCGGCACAAACACATTTTTGGAGGTCTGCTCCAAAACCGAGAGCATGGGCATGTCTGCCAGGGGAAAATCCCTGAACCCGGTGATGTTCAAAAAGGTGATTTCATCAGCCCCTTCCTCATAATACCGCCTGGCCATATCCACGGGTTTGCCCAGATTCCGGACACTGCCCTTGCCTGCAGCATCTGCCTTTTCTCTGACATCATACTGGTCTCCTTTGGTCACCACCAGGTCTCCCTGGTCATTGGAGCGGACATCCAGGCAGGCGATGATGCGTTTGGAAAGGCCTTTTCCCGGGATATCCACCCGGCCCCTGGGGGTGAAGTCAGAGAGTTTGATAAAATTTTCCAGCAGCTGCATCCCGTGTTTCCCGCTTTTTTCCGGATGGAACTGGGTACCGATGATATTGCCCTGCTGAATGGCACTGGCAAATGCATAATCATAGGTGGTGGTTGTCAGGATAATGGCCGGGTCCTGGGGAATCAGGTGAAACGAATGCACAAAATAAAACCGGGCATCTTCGCCGATACCCTTCATCAAGGGAGAATCCTGCTTGAGATGGATGCCGTTCCACCCCATGTGGGGCACGGACAATGCTGTTTTGAACCGCCCCACCCGGCCGTTGAAAAAGCCTAAGGATTCATTGTAGGACAAATCTTCCTCACTGCCCTGGAACAGGGCCTGCATGCCCAGGCAGATGCCGAAAAACGGCCGGTTGGATGCCAGATACTCCCGCAGGGGTGCCATATACCCCTTGCGGTTTAACACCTGGATCATGTTTTCAAAATTGCCCACCCCGGGGAAAATGATCTTTTCCGCAGACAGAATATCCTCGAAAGAAGACACGGTATGCAGCGTGCCCCCCAGCTTTTCCACGGCATTTCTCACACTGCGCACATTGCCGGCGCCATAATCCAATAGCGTTATCATATTTTATCCTGCTTATCCTGTTTTGTAAAAATCCACATGGGTATCCCGCACTTTTATATGAAAGCCGTCAGCCATCAGTACTCAGCTAACAGCTAAAAGCTAACAGCTAACAGCTAACAGCTTACATTGTTGTGGTCTCTCAGACCATGATTGTTTATTTACATGATGCCTGTAAAATGGTTTTCTTGTAGGTGAACCGCCTGTCTAAAAGTCGATGCTGCCCGGGGTTCTGGGAAAAGGGATCACATCCCGGATATTGCTGATGCCCGTGATCATCATCAAAAACCGTTCAAATCCCAGGCCGAATCCGGAATGGGGAACCGATCCATACCGCCGGGAATCCAGGTACCACCAGTAGGGCTCTTTGGGCATTCCCATCTGTGCCATGCGCGATTCCAGGATATCCAGGCGTTCTTCTCTCTGGCTGCCGCCGATAAGCTCTCCGATGCCGGGCACCAGAAGGTCCACGGCAGCCACGGTTTTGCCGTCATCATTCTGGCGCATGTAAAAGGGCTTGATCTCTTTGGGATAGTCATAAAGAAACACCGGCTTTTTCACATATTCTTCTGCCAGGAACCGCTCATGTTCCGACTGAAGGTCCGTGCCGTACCGGACCGGGTATGCAAATTTTTTATGGGATTTTTCAAGAATGCCGATGGCCTCGGTATATGACATGCGCGCAAATGTCTCTTTGGCAAGGGTTTCCAGCCGTCCGGCCAGTTTCTTGTCCACAAATTTCAAAAACAGGTCCAGATCATCTGTGCAGGCGGTAAGGGCATGGTTCACCAGGAATTTCACCAGTTCCTCTCCATGGTCCATGTTGCCGGAAAGATCACAGAACGCCATTTCCGGCTCCAGCATCCAGAACTCCGCCACATGCCGGCTGGTATTGGAGTTTTCCGCCCGAAAAGTGGGCCCGAAAGTATACACATCCCCCAATGCCAGCGCAAACATTTCCGCAGACAACTGGCCTGAAACCGTGAGGTTGGATTCCTGGCCGAAAAAATCTTTGGAAAAATCCATTTTCCCCTGTTTTGCCACCCCGGCAGGATCCAGGCTGGTGACCCGAAACATTTCTCCGGCACCTTCACAGTCGGATCCGGTGATCACAGGAGAAGTAAGATAAAAAAAGCCCTTTTCTCTGTAAAACCGGTGGATTGCATACACGATTTCAGACCGGATCCGAAAAGCTGCCCCGTATTTGTTGGTTCTGGGCCGCAGATGGGCGATGGAGCGCAAAAACTCATCTGAATGCCGTTTTTTCTGCAGCGGGTAGGTTTCCGGGGCCAGGCTTATAATTGTGATATCTTTTGCCTGGATCTCCCATTTCTGGCCCTTGCCGGGCGAAGCCACCAGATCCCCCTGCACAGCCACGGCAGACCCGGTGGTGATGCCCTGAATCTCTGTATAATTGGGCAGATCGCTGCCGGCCACCACCTGGAGGTTCTTAAGACAGGACCCGTCATTGATCTCCATAAAGGAAAACCCTTTGGCGTCCCGCCGGGTTCTCACCCATCCTTTGACCAGTACCTCTCCGGGAGAGGTGTCTAACTGTGTGAACCGGTTGATTTTTGTTCTTTTCATTGCCTTATCCTGAAAAAAATAATATATTAAAAAATTTGGGCAATCTATGCCATATAAACACTATTATTTTAAATTTCAGTATCATGCATAAACAAAATTATCAAGACATCCTTGGCCTGGTCCAGTCCCCTACCCGGTATGCCGGCAATGAAATAAATGCGGTACGCAAGGATCTGGATCAAATGGATCTGACCTTTGCCCTTGTGTTTCCGGACCTGTATGAAATCGGTACCTCCCATTTCGGTCTTCAGATCCTGTATTCTATTTTGAACCGGGAAAAAAACATAGCTGCAGAGCGGTTTTTTACCCCGGCCCCGGACCTGGAAGCCATCATGGCCCAAAAGAATATACCCTGTCTTTCCATGGAATCAAAAACAGAGCTGACGCGATTTGATATCATCGGCTTCAGCCTGTTGTATGAATTGAATTTCACCAATATTCTCACCATGCTTTCTTTGTCCGGCATACCGTTTTTTTCCCGGGACCGGGACCAGGCATTTCCTCTGGTCATCGGCGGCGGTCCCTGTGCATTCAACCCCGAACCTCTGGCGGATTTTTTTGATGCCTTTGTCATTGGAGACGGAGAAGAAACCGTTCTGGCAGTCTCCAAAACCGTTATTGCCTTCAAACAGCAGGGGGATGGGAAAAAATCCACGCTGCTGCGCATGCTCTCCAACATCACCGGGGTATATGTGCCGCAGCTTTTCACCCCGTTTTTTGATGAAAACGGCTGCCAGGTACTTTCTGGTGTCCGGGATGATTACACCCGGGTCAAACGCGCTTTTCTGCCGGAACTTACCCTGGATAATTTTCCCATGGATCCCATTGTGCCTTTTGGCAAGCCGGTGCATGACCGGCTGCGCCTGGAAATT
>JAWOEP010000431.1:0-4694 GCA_046482705.1 Desulfotignum sp. | reverse complement strand
TGGTGTCCTGTGCCCGGCCCGAGGTCTGCGGGGGCCGGTTTACATACGAACAATGAAGTGCGGCATCCCGTCCTCTGGTTGAAAACCATCCCGGCATCTTTTACCAGGCCCCCTCCGACGCTGACGGTCCGTTCACAGGACACCACCAGGGGCTCCCCGTAGAAGCGCATGCTGCTATAGCAAATATTCAGAGCGAATCCCGCCTTGACAGACAGGGTCAGCTATCATATCTTAGTATGTTATTTTTACAGGATAAATTACCATGATCAATACCCACGAGCAGGAAAAAAAACAGTTCATCCGGTTATTTCAGGAACAGGGGCTGGACCGGTTTGATGAGCGGTTTCAGGTGCTTGAAGCTTTTTTACAGCTGGATCACCATGTGACAAAGACAGATATACTGCGGCAGCTGGAAAAAGAGGGAAAATTTCTGGATGGTGATTTTGTGGTTTCGTCCATGGAACATCTGTGCCGGTTCGGATTCGCCACCAAAGTGGAATTCGATCAGGAAGAAACCCTGTATGAACACCGGCATATCGGTGTTCACCATGACCATATGATCTGTACAAAATGCGGCACCATTCTGGAATTCAAAGATGAAGTTCTGGAAAAACAGCAAAAAAAAATTGCCCGGGCCTATGGGTTTCATATGCTCCAGCACCGCATGGAAATATATGGCCTGTGTGCTGCCTGTATGGCCAAAAGACAAAAACTGGTCCCGTTGCACAAAGCCAGGCCGGGGGAGCGGCTCCAGGTGAAGCAGCTGGAAGCGGGCAAGAAAATGCAGCTGCGTATTTCTTCCATGGGCCTGAAAACCGGGGATGAAATTGAAGTGGTATCCAATGGATTCGGCGGACAGGTGGTGATTGCAGCAGGGGATACCCGCCTGGTCCTCGGCAGCGGTATGGCCCAAAAAATTTGGGTGCAGCCTGTTGACAATCCCCTGGATATGCAAAAAAACGGCAAAGTTGATGCCGGGGCAGACCCGGAAAATTCAAGGGTATTGTTGTGTGATATGAGAGCCGGTCAGGAAGGTACCATTGTGCGGGTTTCCGGTGAGAGCACCCTGCGCCGGCGCCTGCTGGAGATGGGAATAAACCGGGGAACCCGGGTGTATGTGGAAAAATATGCACCCCTGAAAGACCCCGTTGAGCTGGTGGTCAAGGGCTATCATATCTCTTTGCGGGTGGAGGAAGCCGCCCATATTCTGGTTGAAAATCTCACAACCCGGAACCGCTGAACATGAAACAGGAACTTACCATTGCCCTGGCGGGAAACCCCAATTGCGGCAAAACAACCATTTTCAACAACCTGACCGGTGCCCGCCAGAAGGTGGGTAACTGGCCCGGGGTTACCATTGAAAAAAAAGAAGGATTTCTCAAGCACGGGCAATATTCTCTGCGGGTGGTGGATCTTCCCGGCACCTACAGCCTCACACCGTTTTCCATTGAAGAAATAACCACCAGGGATTTTATACTCCAGGGAAACCCGGATATTGTGGTCAGTATCATTGATGCATCCAATCTGGAACGAAGCCTGTTTCTGGCATTGCAGATCATGGAGCTCGGGTGCCCTGTGCTGTTTGTGCTGAACATGGCGGATATGGCCCGGGCCCGGGGTATCCGCATCAATGAAAAAAAATTATCCGGTCTGCTGGACGTCCCTGTGGTGTTCACGGTGGGAAATAAAAACAAGGGTACAGAGCAGCTGATTGAAGCGGCAATTGCAGAAAGCCTGGCCTTTGAAAAAGGGAAAAAATCCCGGGTTATCCGGTATGGCAATGAAACAGAAGCCTGTATAAACCAGGTGGAAACCCTTGTTTCTGAGGCCGGAGCAACGGAAACAGACACACTGGCCCGCTGGCATGCCATCAAACTGCTGGAAGATGATGCCATTGAAAAACAAAAGATCCTGGACCGCCTGCCCGAAGATGGGCAAAAGATTCTTGAGGCGGCAAAAAAATGCCGTGAACGGGTGTTTGATCTGTTCCAGGATGATTTTGAAATTGTGCTCACCGAAGACCGGTACGGGGTGATCGCCGGCATACTCAAAGAAACTGTCACCAATACAGCCAAAAAACGTATCGACATATCCCGGAACATTGATCTGGTTTTAACAGACCGGTTTCTGGGGATTCCGGTCTTTATCTTTTTTATCTGGGCCATGTTCCAGACCACATTTGCCCTGGGGGCCTATCCCATGGCCTGGATTGAGTCGGGCGTGGGATTTTTAAGTACATGGCTGGACCGTCTGCTGCCGGCATCCCTGTTCAAATCAATGCTTCTGGACGGCATTGTAGCAGGCATTGGCTCGGTGATTGTATTTCTTCCCAATATCCTGATTCTGTTTTTCTGCATTGCCCTGTTTGAAGATACCGGCTACATGGCCAGGGCAGCCTTTCTCATGGACCGGGTCATGCATACTGCAGGGCTTCATGGCAAATCCTTTATTCCCATGCTCATGGGATTTGGGTGCAATGTACCTGCCATAATGGCTGCAAGAACCCTGGAGCACCAGAAGGATCGGATTCTTACTATTTTGATGACACCGTTCATGTCCTGTTCGGCCCGGCTGCCGGTGTATATTGTACTGGCCGGCAGTTTTTTCGCCCACAGGGCCGGGACTGTCATTTTTTGTCTCTATGCTGCAGGGATTATCATTGCCATTGTTTCCGGACGAATATTGCGGACCTTGTTTTTTAAAGGGGAAGATGCCCCGTTTGTCATGGAACTGCCCCCTTACCGCATGCCCATGCTCAAAAGCCTGCTTATCCATATGTGGGACAGAAGTAAAATGTTTCTGCGCAAAATGGGGGGGGTGATTCTGGTGGGGTCCATCGTGATATGGGCGTTATCCAGTTTTCCCAAAGATATTACATATTCACGGAATTACCAGGCACTGAAACAGGATGTGAAAACCCGTTTCAGCCACGTCATTGAAAATGCTGAACCGGATCAGAAAGCCATTTTGCAGCAAAAACTTGCGCTGGAATTACAAAAGATCCAGACCCAAAAAGAGCAGGAACGGGTATCAAAATCCTATATCGGCAGGATGGGCCATGCACTGGAACCGTTGTTCGCACCCATCGGCATTGGATGGCAGGCCAGCGTCGCCCTTGTTACCGGCTTTGTGGCCAAGGAAGTGGTGGTCAGTACCATGGGTGTACTCTACGGGGTCGGTGACAACGGTGGCCAGGCCCTGACCCGGGCATTGAAACAGTCAGGGATGACCCCGTTGTCTGCTTTGTCCATGATGGTGTTTGTTCTGCTGTACGTGCCATGCTTTGCTACAGTGGCTGTGATTTACCGGGAAGCCTCGTTTAAATGGGCCTGTTTTAACATTATTTATACGACAGCGGTTGCATGGACCCTGTCTTTTCTGGTATATCAGACAGGAATGATGTTACAAGGATGAGGTAAAACGGAGGTTGTGCATGAATGCAAAGCGGTACGTAAAGCAATCGGGTATAATAATAGTGTTTCTTGCACTTTGTTATCTGGTTGCCGGTGGTGCAGGTGCTGCCGAGCGGGTGGTAGTCAAGAGCAGTATTGCCAATATGCGGTCAGGGCCGGGCACCAATTATGAGGTTCTCTGGCAGGTGGAAAAATATCACCCGTTTCTTGTGAAGGAAAAAAAAGGCAAATGGGTAAAAATTCAGGATTTTGAAGATGATATGGCATGGATTCATTCCTCTCTTCTGACAGGCATGGAAGCAGTTATTACCATTAAATCCAAGTGCAATGTCCGGTCCCGGCCCACCACGGACAGCAAGGTGCTTTTTACTGTTGAAAGGGGGGTTCCCTTTAAGGTTATAAAGCGTGAAGGCAACTGGATACATATTGCGCATGCAGATGGTGAAAAAGGGTGGATCTACAAAACGCTTGTCTGGTAATGGGGTCATACAATTTTAAAAAAATTAAGGTGAATGAATGGCAAATCAAGGCATTTCCAATGAGCGCAGAAAAGAACTGGAACAACTGGACCCATTGCAGAAAAATATTTTTAAGGCCATGGCCTATGCCGGGATATACAAAAAACCATTGCTGCTGATACTGGGAGCGGTGGTGCTGGCAGCCGTGGTATTTATCGGTATCATGACTAGCTTCCAGCGGTCTGAAAACAAGGCTTCTCATCTGGTTGCCGAGGCCACCGGCCGCTATAACCAGTTGGCTGATGACCCCCAAAAAGCATACCAGAATGTTAGGGATAGTTTTGAGACTGTGTTGAACGAATATGCCAATACCGATGCAGGCAAAATGGCACAGATAACCTATGCAGGCATATGTATGGATGCAGGTGAATATGACAGGGCTGGTGTGCTTTATGAAGAGGCCTTGAAAAGTTTTGGAGAGGAGGCTGTTCTGCACAATTTTCTGCTTTCTTCCCTGGGACATGTATGGCTGGCAAAAAACGATCTGGATCGGGCAGAAACCTATTTTCAACAGGTTGAAACAGGTGAATCAGATCTGCTCAAGGATGAATCACGGTTTGTTCTGGCCCAGATTTATGCAGCCAACCAAAAATTGGATGCAAGTCAAAAGATGTATGAAAAGCTGGTCAAAGAAAACCAGAACTCCATGTACACAGGCCTGGCACAGGCTATGGTGGCAAAAGAAAAATAGATTGCGGCCCTGTTATGATGACCAACTAAAAAAGGCTGCCTTGAAGGCAGCCTTTTTTAGAAAAGGAAAAAA
>JAWOEP010000335.1:0-4352 GCA_046482705.1 Desulfotignum sp. | reverse complement strand
CCAAAGATCTCAAGCAGATGTATAAAACCATCATGGATGACCATTTCACCCCCTGCATGGAAATTGCCTTTGTGGACGGTGATAAGCGCCAGACCCTGTTTTACGAAAAGGTGTCCTGGGTGATCGACGGGGTGGAAAAAGGGCTGCGGTACGGGGAAAACCCGGGCCAGGAAGCGGCCCTGTACCGGCTGGTCAACGGCAACCTGGCCCTGGGGGATGCAAAGACCATCCAGCCGGGCCGGCACCTGGTATCTGATATCGCGCTGCTCCAGTCCGGCAAGCACCCGGGCAAGACAAATCTGACGGATGCGGATAATTGTCTGAACATTCTCAGATATTTTACCGATACCCCCTGTGCCGTGATAGTCAAACACAACAACCCCTGCGGTGCGGCCCGGGCCGATACGCTGGAAAAAGCCTATACCAGGGCCTATATGGCGGACCGGGTGGCGGCATTCGGCGGATGTATCGCCCTGAACCGGGCCGTGGACAAAGCCACTGCCCGGGCCATTGCCTCCCAGTATGCCGAAGTGGTGGTGGCACCGGAATTCGAGGACGGGGTCATGGATATCCTGGGTGCCAGAAAAAACCTGCGGGTCATCCGGATCAATGCCATGGACCGGCTCCAGACCTTTATCGGAGAACGGGTGGTGGATTTTAAAAGCCTTATGGATGGCGGCATCGTGGCCCAGTGGTCATTTGTGCCAAAAACCCTGACCAGAAAAGACCTGATACCGGCTGCTGCAGATCATCAGGGACAGACCTTCACGGTGCACCGGGAACCCACGGACCAGGAATATGAAGACATGATATTCGGGTGGCTGGTGGAGTCGGGCATCACTTCCAATTCGGTGATTTATGTCAAGGACAATGTCACCGTGGGCATCGGCACCGGTGAGCAGGACCGGGTAGGGGTGGCACAGATTGCCGTGGACAAGGCATACCGCAAGCTGGCGGACCGGTATTGCTTTGAACGCTGCGGACAGGGGATTGCCGATGTGGCAGATGAAGACCTGAAACAGGAAATCGAAGCAGATGTGGCCCGGATCAATGGCGGACTTGTGGGGGCGGCCATGGTATCTGATGCGTTTTTCCCTTTCCGGGACGGCATCGACGTGGGACTCGGACAGGGAGTCAAGGCGGTGATTCAGCCCGGTGGTTCTCTCAACGATTACCAGTCCATCCAGGCCTGCAACGAATATGATGCCGCCATGGTGTTCACCGGACAACGGAGTTTCAAGCATTGAACGCTTCCATACAGGCGCTTGACAAAATTTTTCATTCACAGGAATCTGTTTCTGAACAGCAGTTGGCCAGGCTGTTTGATGATATTGGTGTCCCTGATGACATGTGCTGGCGGGCGGTTTTTCAGATGATTTTTGACCCGGGGACCCCAGGGCATTCCAAAGCCGAACAAAATAATAACAGGCACAAACTGGAGCAGGTGATGCACCAGGCACTTGATATTGCCGGAAGGGCGGCATTTTCCAAACAGGCATTGCTGGATCTGATGAAAGCGTGTAACACAGCATTTCTATCGGTCTGCCATAAGGAACTCTCCGATGCCCTGAATGATCTGGACGAGTTTGCCAAAGAATTCAAATCCATCTGTCTTACCCGCCAGGATAATATCAAAACCCTTGAAAAAGAAACCCTGGAAACCGTTGCCTCGGACCTGGGGATCCGGGATAAAATCCGGCAGGTCAAAATCCGGTTCAGGCATACCATTGAACAGTTCCAGGCAGATGCGGTGAAACTGGACCACATGAACAACACCGATCACCTCACAGGATTATACAACCGCCGGTTTTTTGACCGGCAGCTGGCCCTGGAACTGGACCAGGCCATGAAGGAAAAAACCTGGCTCCACCTGTTGATGGTGGATATTGACAACTTTAAACGGTTTAATGATACCTACGGCCACCAGATCGGAGATCAGGCATTGAAAACCGTTGCCAAACATATCCAGACTGCCTGCCATGCGGAAGCTGAAAAAATCGGGATATATTTTTTCCCCACCCGATACGGGGGGGAGGAATTTGCCGTGATCCTGCCAGCTGTGGAGCCGGGGCTGGCTGTGAACATTGCAGAGGGTATCCGGAAAAAAATTCACCAGTATACCTTTGTTATCCGCACCAGTGACGGTACCATCAAGCATAAGGGACTGAATCTGAGCGTGAGTATCGGCGGGGCTGCCCTGGATCACAGGGGAACTGCGGGTGTGGCCTCCAGGCGGGAAACTTTGATGAAACAGGCGGATGCAGCCATGTATGCTGCAAAAAAAGCAGGCAAGAATCAGGTGAAAATCGGATAGAAAATATCAGACAGCAAATAAAGACAGCTGGTTCCGCCGGGCATCCACATGCTGGATGGTCACCTGGATAATATCCCCGAGTTTTAGTTTGAGCCCGGTAGCCGGCAGCCTGGCTTCAATCATGAATTCTTTAAGCAGAATATTGTAATGGTCTCTTTGGGAATCCAGCACCAGTGCCTCAATACTGCTGCCCCGCAGGGATTTGAGGTATTTGAGCAGCCAGTAGCGCTTTCTGGCCCCCTGGATTCGGCCGGCATTGGCCATGGGGCCGGACACAGCGGCAAGTATATCTTCCAGATCATTTTTTGAATAGGCAGGATTCATTCCCAGGATGGCCTTGATCTGGCGCTGGGTAAGCAGGTCATGGTACCGCCGTATGGGAGAGGTGGCAGTGGCATAGGCAGTGACCCCTAATCCGGAATGGGTCTGGGGGGAGGTACTGACCACGGCCCGACTCAAATGTTTGCGCTGCATGAGGTTCGGCAGCAGGGCTGTTTCAACGCCCTTGAACAACCGCTGGCCCGGGGGAGGCTGGGACCGGAACACCGCTGGTATCTTATGATCGGCAAGGAACCTGGCCATCAGGGAATTGGCAAAAATCATCATTTCAGAAACCAGCATCCTGGAAGGATTTTCCCGGTCCACCTTGGCATAGCGTATTTCCCCGTTTTCTTCTATCCATACATTGACCTCAGGCAGGGTAATCTGCACAGCACCGGCTTTAATGCGTTTTTCCCGCAGCAGAGTGGCAATTTTATAAAGGCTGGTGATGGGATCATCTTTGCCATTCAGAACATTGGCCTCGGAATAGCTCATCTGCTGGTGGACCTTGATGATGCTGGGAACAATTTTAAAATCAAGCACTTCGAAAAATCTGTTCATCTGGACAAGGGTACTGATGCCGGGCCGGTTTTCTCCCTGCCGCAGGCTGCACAGATCCTCGGAAAGGTCGGCAGGCAGCATGGGCAGTTTGTCATCAGGCATATAGATGGAGCTGGCCCGCTGCCGGGCAGCCAGATCAACCGGATCTCCGGATTTGATATAGGCCCCTACATCAATGATATGGATTCCCAGGCAATATCCCTGTTCTGTCTTTTCAAGGCTGATGGCATCGTCATAATCCATGGTGGACTGGCCGTCAATGGTGATCAACGGCACATGGGTGAGATCTTTCCGGCATGGATCCTGAAAAATACCTGTGTGGGTCACAGACAGTTTTTTACTGGCGGCTGTAACTTCCGGAGGAAAAACAGTGGGGATTTCCATGGCCAGAAGATCAATGTTTTCATCCGGGTGCCAGATGCCTGCCCGGACAAGGAAGCCAAAAAGAGGGTCAGGTGATTTCATGCCGGCATTTTTGACCATCTGTCTGGCCATGGCGGCATTGTCGGCATCATTTCCAAACAGGTAATAGGCTTTGAGTATCTCCAGAACCTCGGGATCACAAACATCTGCGTCTTTTGATTCCGACTGCATGGCAGTGAGCCAGGCCACCCCTTTTTGAATCAGCCGGTCCCTTTTTTGGGCTTCCTGGATCTGTCTTTTTTTGGTTGTCACCTGTTCAGGGGTATAGGGGGCAAAAAGGATCTGGTTGAATTTAAAGTAGAGCCGGTCATTGAAAAAGGCCCGGAGAACTGCAGCTTCATGATCCGCGGTAAGCGGGGGATCAAAGCAGAACAGGGTCATGGCGGAAATATCGATATCACCGGATTCTTCATGCAGAATCTCCCATAATTCTTTGATATCTATCTGCTCGGACAGCTTTTTTCGGGTTGCAGCCACTGCCTGGAGGTGATGTATCAGAGTGTTTCTGGATTGGTCCGTGTCCAGACGCACCTGTGACATATGGGCAAGCCTTTTTTCAGAAAGACTGACTTCCCGGCTGTTTTCATTGAGTAATTTGAGCTTGCCTTTTTTCTCGCTTAATATTACCGCTGCTATGATTTTTTGTTGATCAATGTATTCAACAATGCTGCCAATTTTCATGAATCAGACAATAGCAGGAAGGGGGGGTAAAGTCAAATACAGAACATAAGGG